>CAMNNN010000198.1 GCA_946545505.1 uncultured Clostridia bacterium | reverse complement strand
TTGCCCCAGCAAACAAACATTATTCTGATCATAAATACAGTTTACTTCATTCCCTTACGGATGTTATCGGCCATCTTGAGGAAACCGTCGGCCTTCATTACGGCAAGGCCTGTGCCTTCATCGCCTAAGACCACCAGGGAATCTCCGGGCTTGATATCGAAGATCTTACGCGCTTTGGCCGGTATCACTATCTGCCCCTTGTCCCCCACCGTGACGACACCGAACAGATGCTTTCCCTTAGGTGCCACTCCGAGTCCCATGTTATCAGCCGGCTCGTGGTTTACAAGCTCGTCCAGGCTTACGCCGAAAGCATCCGCGATCAGCCTGCTTTTCTCGAGGTCAGGAACTGTCTCGCCTGACTCCCACTTAGCTACGGCCTGACGCGTTACACCCACCTTCTCGGCAAGATCCTCCTGTGTCATCTGAAGGAGCTTACGTGTCGATACGAGGTTGTCTTTAAACATCTTGCTTAACCTTCCTTTTGCTGATTCCGAGAACGGCCCATCTGAAGAACGGGATCCTCGATATTATCTCATACAAAACTATTCCGGCAGCAAAACCCGCGATCAGCGTAAGAGGATAGATCACCCATGCAGGCAGAAGTCCGGGAACAGCGATGAAATAGCCGATTGCTGATATTCCGATGTAATGGAAGATATAAATCCCCCACGCCTTCCTGCCCATCCATGAGGTGAAGTCATTTCGAAAGTCCAGATACTTCGCACCGAATGAGAGGACCGTAACGCTCATCCAGTAAGCAAACAGGCTGTAAAGCACAGTCCTGTTGACAGGAGCGATGGCATAATTCCGGCCGAAGTACAGATACGTGAAAGCGGTGCCCGAAGCCAATGCGGATACGGCAAACAGCGGCAGCATTTTCTTGATCTTCTCTATGATCTCATCGTGCGAGAAAACGAAGTAGCCGAGGAAATATGCGAAGCCGTACAGACCGAATCTGTAGACCGTGATGACCGGAGTGTTGAGTATAAGGCCCGCTCCGAACATCGGAATGGCGAGAAGGAAGAGAACGGCCGCAGGGGTCTTCGCACATATTTTCCACATACGGTCCTTATCGAGTTTTCTTACGGGAACAAGAACCAGCGAGAATACCCACAGGATCTGCAGGAACCACAGAACACCGGTGCCGGAAACACACATGATAAGGTAGCGGACAGGAAGCGGAGCCTGTGCCACCGACTCGAATGCACCATCCGACAATCCCATGTTTAAGTATCCCTGCACATATCCGAAGGCAAGAAGTCCGATCGTGGAAGGCACGAGCAGCTTAACGGTCCTGCTCTTTATAAACTCCCCGTGTGAATGCGAATTAAGATAAAGCCTGGATGAGATGCCCGCGACGATGAAGAGTACCGTCATAAACCAGGGAAATACTGCGTACTCGAAGATCATGCCTGCAACAAACGGCTCCTGAGTAATCTGACCTGCAGTAGATGTCATGGTAATGCCGCTGTACATGAAGCATACATGATACAGAACAACGAGAACTTGTATGATCCACCTGATGTTGTCCAAATAGTGTTTTCTCATATTTATCCCACCTATGCAACTAATATTAACACTATTCTAAGAGCAAAGCAGGACGCAGTCCACCAACCAAAGCGGACATTTCAAGGTGATTTTTGTTAATAAAAGTTACGTTGGTATCCGCCTGTCCCGTAACTACGGTTTTCCTTACTGCAACGGCTTGAACAGAGGGATGTCGACATCGGGGATATCTTCGTCATCCGGGAACCCCTCGTCTATGTATGACAGATCGGGTGCCTCGATACCGTGCTCCCTTAAGATCTCCCTTCCGTAGTATCTTATAAACTGCTCCTTATCGTCGTAGCCGACATTATCCCTCGAGTAGTAGAAGCTGATCCTGTCAGAGAACTCGTCGAATCCGCCTGTGGTGTCACCCATTATGTTGGACTTGGCAAGACGCTTCGTCCAGGTGCCGAGAGACAGAATGACCGCGATACTTCCTCCGATAAGAACGGCTATTATGCCAATAATGATATACGCGAGCATCTTATCCCTGCCTCCTCTTCACATATCTTAAAGCCTGTCTGGACATAGTCAGGCGAAGGTTATTCCTGAATCTCTTAATCCTGTTTATAACACCTGCAAGTACGGCTCCGACTCCGAAGGAGCAATACATGATTATTCTCATCAGGTCAGGGCCGAGATTTCCGCCATTGTACCGCGAGAAATCAAACACCAGTCCGCGTAACAATGCAAATGCGAAAATGATGAACACCGGCGACAGAAGGACCGACTGAACCGCAGTAAGGGTAATAAACTTCTTCTTATCAAAAGGGAAAGTTCCGACAAGTTTGCCGTTGTCTCCATTAATAAGTATCGTAAGCGGAGAACCGTTATATTCTATAGTGATGAACCACGCCGGGAGCATCACATAGACCTTATCCTCATTAAGCTGTGTATAGGGTGCACTGTCAATTACCCTGACCGAGCTTGCAGGAACATCTCTTATAACCTCAGACCTGAACATATCATCGCAGCGTCTGTTCGCGGAATTGACAATCTCCTGTTCGCTTAAGTCATTCATATCAGAATAGAAGCCCGCGAGATAATTCTCGTCGAAGGGCTTGAGAGCCGTAAGATCGAACGGTTCAAGTTTCTCAGTAATAAAGTCACTTAATGTCTTCGAAGCATCGACGGTTAAGTTCTTGAAGTCACATTCGCCGGCTCTCTCGAAGTATCTTGTATGTGAATATTTACCTTCTTGAACCTCACCGACCAGAAAAGCGGCATTATGATGACTCGCATTTACTATCCAATATGGAATGTATATTCCTCTTACCGCGTCAGGCTTAAACTCTTTGATCTCCTTGGGAACGAAGAATGCATCGCTTAATCTCGCTCTCATGATGTCGATGGCATTTTGCTTGGACACTGAGAAAGGCAGGATGAACTCCGGCCTTCTATGCTTCGCGACTCTGCTGAACACGACGGCAGGATTTCCGCAGTAGATGCAGTACGTGGATACTTCCGTGTCGTTGACCACGATCTCACCGCCGCAGTGATTGCAGGTATAGATATTGCAATCCATGAGATCGGAATCATTACTTCCGTAGATTTTCTGAGCCGAAACAGCCTTCTGCTTCTCGAGGATCTCGCGGTCTTTGATATCGATATCGGAAACATTAAAGAACGCTCCGCACATTTTGCAGAACATTCTGTTCTTCTCCGGATTGAAGACCAGCGTTCCTCCGCAGTTCTTACATAACGTCGCCATAAATCCCCTATTCCCTTATTCAGATCATTAATCTTCATGCTGATTATATATCATCAGTGCGTTTTCTGAACAGATTCTGCGGATGTATAATTGAAGGTGGTTTTTCTTCTTAATCAGGGGGTGTCACCATCGGAGACGAAG
>CAMNNN010000197.1 GCA_946545505.1 uncultured Clostridia bacterium | reverse complement strand
TGCCTCTCTTAACAAGGCCTTTGGCAAGTGCGGGATCTTCAAGCTGTTCACAGATGGCAACCTTCTGTCCCTCGTTTACAAGGCGGGCCGCATAGGACTTGTATGCATGATGCGGAACACCGCACATAGGTGCACGAAGTCCGCTTCCGCAGTCTCTTGCAGTCAGCGTAAGTTCAAGCATCCGGCTGACGAGGAGCGCATCATCGAAGAAACACTCATAGAAGTCGCCTAATCTGTAGAAGATAATGATATCGCCCATCTGCTTCTTCAGATCGGCATACTTCTGCATCATCGGCGACAGATTCTCATATGGTACATCATCAAGTCTTAATGCTTTATTCTCAGTCATTTAAGCTTCACCATCTTTCCGTCTACTGAATACGGGCGGGCATGTGTGAACTCGACGTCACAGAGCATTCCTTCATAATCATCCGCACTCTTACCGGGAACTCTCAGTTCTTCAGGAATCGTGAAATTCACAAGATGATTGGACAATGTCCTGCCTGTAAGAATATCAGGTGCCGTGGAACTCTGACCTTCAATAAGGATTTCTTCCGTCTTTCCCACTTTGGCCTGATTAGATTTGAAAGCAAGGTCGTTCTGCAGCTCGAGAAGTCTTCCGAATCTTTCAGTAACTACATCGTGCGGAACCTGGTCTTCCATTGTGGCTGCCTTGGTACCGGGCCTTATCGAATACTGAAAAGTAAACGCCGAGTCGAAAGCACATTCCTTCACGACTTCGAGCGTGCCCTTAAAATCTTCCTCTGTTTCCCCGGGGAAACCTACGATTATATCCGTAGAGATAGCGCCATCCGGAACTCTCTGCCTGAAGTAATGTGCTGTCTTAAGATAATCTTCACGGTTATAAGGTCTGTTCATGAGCTTCAGGATCCTGTCAGAACCGGACTGCAAAGGAAGATGCAGATGTGTCTCAATATTGGAATACGAGGACATTATCTCGATGATCTCATCTGATACATCCTTCGGGTGCGATGACATGAATCGTACTCTGTTGAATTCCTTAATCTCGGCAGCGGCCTTAAGAACCTCAGGGAATCTCTCCCCGTTCGTACCCTTATAGGAGTTCACATTCTGCCCCAGAAGCATAACTTCCTTGTAGCCCTGAGCTGCGAGAGTGTTAAGCTCTTCCGTAATCTCTGATATATCGCGTGATCTCTCGCGTCCTCTGGCATAAGGAACGATGCAGTAAGTGCAGAAGTTATTACATCCGTACATGATCGGTACGAGAGCACGGAACTTACGCTTACGTAAAATAGGAACGAGCGAATCGTCAACAATATAGTCTTCAGATGTGATATTAACGAGCTGCTTCTTCTTGCCTATGGCATCACGTAGATATACCGGGAACAGATGAAGCTGCTGGGGATCGAATACGAGATCGACATACGGGAAGCTCTTTCTGATCTTCTCGACATTCTCAGGGACCTTGGTCATACAGCCGCAGACTCCGATTATCTTATCCTTGTCGGTCTTCTTATCTGCCTTTACGATACCGAGATTACCGAACAAACGGTCTTCGGCATTCTCACGCACGGCACAAGTATTGAATATGATCACATCAGCCGAAGCATCTCCGGTTACTTCCGTAAGCCCCATCTGATCTAACATACCGCTTAATTTCTCGGAATCGGATTCATTCAGCTGGCAGCCGTAAGTTCTGATGTTATAAGTAATCTCGCGTCCTTTACGGGATGAAAGAGCAGAAAAATACTCCTTAAGTTCAGACATAGCCTTATCACGGCCGCGAAGATCACCTTTGCCTACCTTAATTATCGCCATATTAGATCCTTTCCATACAAACAATTAATTATACTAGAAAAATATCTTTTGTTATAATCGTATTTATGAAAAGAATACTGTCATTAGTCCTAACTATGCTCATTACGTCGGCTTTCCTGTTCCCGGGGGCCGTTCTTGCAGTTAATGACGACCTTGATAATCCTGATGACGGTATAGTGTCCCAGAATGAGGCTTATGATGATCTGCTCTCGGATCCGCCTGCTGATATTCCCGATATAGTCGGTACTTCCTACATTCTTTATGATGCTGAATCCGATTCCGTCCTCATGGGACGTAATATTGATATGCAGATCCAGCCTGCAGCTATTACCAAACTGATGACGGTACTTATCGCTCTTGAGAATCTCGATCTCGATGATACCGTTACTGTAACACAGCCCATGTATATCGGAATTCCCGAGAATTACTACACGCTCGGTGTTACCGAAGGCGAAGAAGTTACGGTAAGAGACCTTATCTATGCGGCTTTGCTCGAATCTGACAGTGATGCCTGCCTTTGCCTCGCGATAAAGATCTCGGGAGCAGAGTCCCTTTTCACTGGGCTTATGAATTCCAGGGCAAGTGAACTCGGATGCACGAACACATTCTTCACTAACTGCTACGGCAATGATGATGTCAGCAACTTATCCACCGCTCATGACATGGCACTGATACTCGATGCATGTACGGAGCACCAGGACTTCGTGGACATATCGACTACTTTCCAGCACACAATGCTCGGCACGAATCTTTATGCGGACTCGAGGATCATCTCGAATGCCAACAGATTCATCTCCACTCAGGAATATTCATATGATTATTACACAGGCGGTCTTACGGGCTACGTCGAAGGTGCCGGTTATTCAATTGCCGCTGCTGCCAATAAGAACGGACGTAAGCTCGTAGGAATCATCTTAGGTGCTACGGATTCTCTCGGCAGATATGCCAACATGATCGATCTGTTCGACTGCGGTTATTCGTCTTTCTCCACACTTACCATCGACCAGGGCGAATTCATGCCGCTTTATAACGAAACAATAGAACAGATCAACTCGGCTTTGCTCGGCACGGATCTGGCAGTTATGGAATCTTCGATGGAGTTGTCTTCATGTCTTACGACTACCACGGCCAGAGTGTCGCTCGGAAGCACCAACACCGTTGATCTGTCGAACGTTATCATAGATACCACAATGATGGATAACCAGGACTTCAGGATACCTGTCGTCAGGATATTTAACGACGGCAAGACTTACATAGTCGGAGTTCTTAACGTACAGATCGGCGAGAAAGATAATCTGGTATCCATCAATCCGGAGAAACGCTCCATATGGACTGCGCTTAAGACAGTTCTTGTTACCGTAATCGTCATTCTTTCCCTTCTTATCATCCTTGTATATTCGATGATAGTATTCAGAAAGAAAGCAAGACGGAGAGCTTCCAGGGAATTTTCCAACAAGAATAAGATGCTTTAATCGTTAAGGGTGTAAGTAAAGTCCCTAAGGTAGAGCGAGAGCACTCTGTTATCATCCGAACCCGGTATTACCGACATGGGAGACAATGCATTCGGGATATCGATAACTATATCGCACAGACAGTCATCGCCGACAACGTAATCAAACTCGAAGTAC
>CAMNNN010000196.1 GCA_946545505.1 uncultured Clostridia bacterium | reverse complement strand
ATTAAGATCGTCGTCCATATGTGCGATGAAGCTGTTCTTCTGCTCCTCGCAGGCCTTATTAAGTTCCTCATCGGCACTTCCGTCACCGTCAGTACCATTATCGAGATTGAACTTGAGATTGGATGCACAAGTGGAGATCCTCTGCAAAGATGTCTGAGCAGATCTGAGAAGCTCATCCGAGAAATTGATAGGCATACGGTAGTGTCCTGTCAGGATGAAGAATCTGATTACGGGATAAGGGAAATGAGCGACTATATCTCTTATCGTGAAGAAGTTTCCGAGAGACTTACTCATCTTCTCACCGTCAACATTTACGAACGCATTATGTACCCAGTAATTTGCCAGTGTGCATCCGTTGGCACACTCGGACTGGGCAATCTCATTCTCATGGTGCGGGAAGATAAGATCCTGTCCGCCACCGTGAATATCGATGGTATCACCAAGGTGCTTCTTAATCATTGCAGAACACTCGATGTGCCAGCCGGGTCTTCCTTCACCCCACGGAGAATCCCATGAAGGCTCGCCTTCCTTCTTGAACTTCCAGATGGCAAAATCACCGGGATTCTTCTTACCCTCGTAAGAAGCGCCTCTCTCGCCGCCGCCCGCTACAAGCTCGTCCAGCTTGTAGTGTGAGAGCTTACCGTAGTGATCATCCTTGGATACGTCATAGTAAACGCCATCGCCTTCGATTACATAAGCGATGCCCTTGTCATACAGGGACTGTACGATTTCGATGATCGCATCGATTGACTCAGTGGCACGGGGCTGATATGTCGGTCTTAAGCAGTTAAGTCCGTCAGCATCGACGTAGTACTCGGCGATATACTTCTCGGCAATATCCTTTACCGTAACGCCCTCTTCCTTCGCGCGGTTGATCATCTTGTCATCGATATCGGTAAAGTTCTGACAGAACTCCACTTCATATCCTCTGTACTCGAGATATCTTCTGAGAGTATCGAACGTAACAAACGGTCTTGCATTTCCGAGATGGAAATAATTGTAGACCGTAGGTCCGCATGCATACATCTTTACGTGACCCTCAGTGATGGGCTTGAATTCTTCCTTGTATCTTGTGAGCGTATTAAACAGCTTCATCAAATACCTTCTCCTTCCGTTCCTTGCAAATCAATAATATCCTGCATCTGCAGGTGATAGAGCCTCTCCTGAAGCTCAGAAACGACCTTGGCAAGTTCCTTAACTTCTGCCTCAGTCGGATCATCCGTAATGTAGTGGTCGAGTGCGACGGCGTGTGACTCGCCTGCCGTCTCGATCTTAACGATCTTACCCGGTACACCGACAACCGTGGAATTGGCGGGTACATCATGGAGGATAACGGCATGAGCCCCGATGCTCGAGCCGCTTCCGATGGTAACGGGGCCCAGTATCTTAGCACCTGCTCCGATAAGAACGTTATCGCCGATAGTCGGGTGACGCTTAGCGCCCTTAACATGGCCGCGTCCGCCGAGAGTTACGCCGTGATAGATCGTGCAGTTATCTCCGATGACTGCAGTCTCACCTATCACGATACCCATACCGTGGTCGATGAAGAGGCCTGAGCCGATAGTGGCTCCGGGATGGATCTCGATACCCGTCTTATGTCTTGCTCTCTGGGAATTCCATCTGGCAAGGAAATAAAGCTTATGTCTGTAGAAGAAATTACTCACGCGGTGATAAACAAGTGCGTGAAAACCGGAATACAGGAAAATAACGCTCAATACGTTACGCGCGGCAGGGTCGCGCATATAAATCTGTCTTGCATCATTAAGCAAACTCATCGACAATCAATTCCACTTCTTTTTTTGCACAAAAAGGCCTGATTTGGACGAACCCCGCTTGACCCCTCGAAATCTCAAGGGCGGTACCCTGCAATCGCTTTCAACAGTCCAACTTAAAAGGCTTTGCCTACGCCGACTGACTCCGGGTTCCATTTAACGTCATGTAGGTTCAATGTAGAGCCCACCCGCCTCAGGTTAACTATATTATATATAATATGCGCGAATAATTCAAAACGCGCGAATATACGCGTTATATTGACTCGGCGTTAAGCACTGCCCTGTTTCCGGCCAGAGCGCAGCACAGCACCTGTCCGGCCCCTGCTTTAAACAATGCCGATGCTGCCTCATGGAGCGTATTTCCGGTGGTAGCAACATCATCAACTACAATGATCTTAAGCCCGTCGGCTACGAATGAAGAGTCTGAGGCAAAAGCTCCGCTGACATTAAGACTTCTCATGGCATTATCGGTTATCTCGGTCTGTCTCATGGTTTCGCGTGTCCTTACGAGCACGGTATCAATACACGGTATCCCGCATATGCGTCCAGCTTCAGAGGCTATCAACCCGGCCTGGTTGTATCCTCTCTCCTTATATCTTGAAGCAGACAGAGGCACGGGAACAATAAGATCTGCAGTAATCCCGTCCTTCTTCATAAGCGAACCGAGCACACATCCTGCGAAAGAAGCAAGCTCGGGGTGAGCATTAAACTTCATCGCGGGTACGGCCTTCTCGAAGAAGCCCTTGTATGGGAACGGCATATAAAGCAGAAGCCCCGGTATGGGATCACTGTCGAACGGCTCTGACAGGCACGGGAAGAAACGCTTTTCGACGGGGACCGGAACAAGCTGTGACAGGCAGTCGAAGCAGATATGAAAGTTCTCGGGCACCTCGAAAGGCACATGGCCGTCGGCGTCCGGGAAACGCCCGCACACGCAGCAGTTATGCGGCAGCAGAAGATCAGCAGCTTCCCTGATCAGGTTCATGCTCGTGCCTTGACGCTACTATCGCAAGGAAATCCTTAAGCGAAGTCTTACGGGAATAATCAGCCTCCGAAGAGATCATCTTACGAAGTCTGTCGCCCGAATCGATTATTGTGACCTTGTTACGACCTCGGGTAACCGCAGTATAAAGAAGCTTCTTATTCGACAGCTTATAATTCATATTCCCGAGAACGACCGCGACGGAATCAAACTCGCAGCCCTGCGCCTTGTGAACGGTAACGGCATAAGCAAGTTCAATATCGCTTAATGTCTTCTTCTCATAGCCTATCTTCCTGTCGCCGTCGAAGATGAAGTCGTACTTGCCCGTCAGGACATCATACCCTTTAAACTTGCCCATCTCGCCGTTAAAGACGCCCTTACGAAGCTCGCCTTCAGAAGGATCGTAGTACTCGATCGAGTAGTTATTCTTGATCTGCATTATGTTGTCACCCGGGTACAGCTTCAAGTCCGCCCTGATATTAACGGGCTCATCAGAGTCCGCATTATGCTCCTCCTGAAGAACACAGTTAAGATTCTCCGTACCGAGAAGATTACGGCGTGTCGGGCTTAATATAACGAAGTCCTGATCCGCATAACCGGAAGAGAGACGTGTAATATACGGCATCGCTTCCTCGTCACTCCCGGTCTTTATTATCTCGAAGTCGTCACCCGGTACCGGGTACTCGCCTCTTAATA
>CAMNNN010000195.1 GCA_946545505.1 uncultured Clostridia bacterium | reverse complement strand
TGAGAATTCACACGAATTACCTGATGTAAGAGAGCTTATTGATGACTATGGTTATCATTCGGATAAGGAGCTTGATATCACATATCCCTGCTACTACGAAGAGCCTCAGGTTATGGTTGCCATGGTTAAGGATATGGTGCTTCTCGATGATTCTTTCTCGCCTCTTGAAGATAAGAAGAGAGGCGCCGAAGTTTACGATAAGATCATGAAAGATCTTGAAGGTAAGGTGTCAGCTTCAGCGCTGAGGAAGATTACCGACAAGGTCATCAACATGAGAAGTATGCTGTGGTGGAGAGAAGAGTTCCGCGATGTGTCTACGAGGTTCTACTACATGCTCCGTATGTATACGATAGAGTACGCCAAGAAGCTCGTATCCGACGGTATTCTCGAGACGGTCGAGGATGTATGGTTCCTGAAGGTCGGTGACCTGTGGGATTATATCGACGGTAAGAAGACGAAGGCTGATCTCGATGATATTCTTGCTAAGAATAAGTTCTACTATAACGCTTACCGTAATTACATCAGCGATAATGAGATAGGACATAACTTTAAGGTTATTTCTGATGAGGGAAGCACAAATACGATCAGAGGACTCGGAGCAAATAACGGCAAGATCACCGGAACCGCTAGAGTCATCGAAGATTTCTCGCAGATCGACAGATTGCAGCAGGGAGATATCCTCGTAACAAGATTTACGGATACCGGATGGACGCCTAAGTTCGCGATCCTGTCAGGTATCGTAACCGAATACGGCGGAATCCTCTGTCATGCGGCTATCGTTTCACGTGAGTATGGAATTCCCGCGATTGTCTGCTGTAAGGATGCCATGAGCAAGATCCGCGACGGTCAGACCATTACGATCGACGGAAGTACCGGTGTGGTCGATCTGAAGGACGGTGAGTAATATGTTTGTCGGCAAATGGAATAAGTCGGTCGTATTAACTTACGCGGGACTTCTGTTATCAGTGCTCGGAATCTGCCTGGCCTTCATGTCTGAGAAGATCACATATTCGTATTGCTGCCTGATGGTGGCGGGTATTTGTGATCTGTTCGACGGTATGGTCGCGAGAAGATGTAAGAGGACAGAAGAGGAGAAGATGTTCGGTATTGAACTCGACTCTCTCGTTGATGTTATGAGCTTCACGGCATTGCCGATTTGTATATTCATCTCGATGGGGCTTACTTCGATAATACACGTGATTATTTATCTGGTATTCGCTCTGTTCAGTGTCGCGAGACTTGCATACTTCAACATCGCTACTGCTGACAGTGAGAAGGCCGTCAAATATTACATTGGTTTGCCGGTAACTTATACAGCACTTATCTTTCCGCTCCTGTATCTTCTGAGTATGGTGCTCACGGATACGGTCTTTGTTACTGTATTTACATGCGGAATAGCAGTTGTATCTGTTCTTGAGATCATTAAGGTCAAGGTTCCGAAGCCGAAGGGTATATGGTACGGAATATTCGGTCTGTTGGCTATTGGTATGCTGGCTCTTTTCCTTCTGGTTCTGTAACAGGTATGAAGATCTACGACAGACAGACTTGTTCATATGAGCAGATAGAGCAATACGGCGCGGGTAAGCTTGATTTCCTGTATAATAATCCTGCAGGACGTCTGCTGCTTTGGATCGCCGTATCACCTCTCGTGTCGGGCATATACGGCAAGGTCAATTCGACGCGAAGATCCGCGAAGAAGATACCTGCTTTTATTGAATCCCAGAAGATCGATATGAGTCAGTTCGAAGAACGCGAATACAGATCCTTCAATGATTTCTTCACAAGAAAGATCAAGCCCGGAATGCGGCCGGTTGATATGGATAAGAAAGTGCTTATCTCACCTGCGGATTCGAAGCTTCTCGTCTATAAGATCGATGAGAATACGAAGATGAATATCAAGGGCAGAGATTATACTGTCAGCGAGCTTCTCGGAGAGGAAAGAGCGGAAGCCGAAGAATTCAGGGACGGACTCGCGCTCGTGTTCAGACTTTGTGTTGATGATTATCACAGATACTGTTTCCCGGACAGCGGGAGGCTTATCAGTTCGCGTAAGATCAGAGGCAAGCTTCACACAGTAAGCCCTGTGTCTAAGGACCACAAGATATATAAGGAGAATACTCGTCATGTAAGTATCCTTAAGACTGATAATCTGGGTTTGATCACTTACATCGAAGTTGGTGCGCTTCTTGTGGGAAAGATCACGGATCACGGCAAGGAGATCTTCGGTAAGGGGGAGGAGAAGGGATATTTTGAACCCGGCGGCTCCACGGTGATAATGCTGGTAAGGGGTATCGAGATTGACGAAGATATAATGCGGCAGAGTGCCGAAGGGATAGAGACCAAAGTAAGATACGGGGAGAGAATAGGAGAGAAGATATGATCAAGCGTCTTCATGTTTATTTCAAGGAGCGTTATCCGCTGATACCGAGACTGATCCTGGGTATTATCGTTTTCCTGGAGATACACTTCATTATCCTTCTTAATATGGGTGTTACCATGGATCAGTTCAGGATAGGTGTTCAGGAGTGCGTAGGTGCATTCACGGTCTTCGCTTTCCTGCTGTGGCTTAGAATCGCAGATGACCTGAAGGACTTCGAGACAGATAAGAAGCTTTTCCCGGACAGGCCTCTTCCGAGCGGACGCGTGTATAAGAAAGACGTTATGGTCGCATGCGTGATCGTTCAGGCTATCGCAGTCGCCCTGAATATCATCTACATGAGGGAGAATCTGTGGGCATTCATCATCCTCTATATCTACGGATATCTCATGAGTAAGTGGTTCTTCAGAAAGAAGAAAATCCAGCCGAGTCTCCCTCTGGCACTGGTTACCCACAATCCCGTGCAGGCCATTATCAATCTGTATATCATCGCCTTTACGATCGGCAAGTACAGTCTGGAGCCGTTTACACTGACGAATATCATGGCTCTGTGGACTCTGTATTTCCCGGCTCTTATCTGGGAGATATCACGTAAGATCAAGGCCCCCAAGGACGAGAACGATTACACTACATATTCGAAGCTGTTCGGCTATAAGAAGTCGACGAGATTCGTTCTTGTTCTGACGATCATGGATATCATCACGAATTTTATTCTCGTATGGAATCTTAACAAGATCTCCGTATGTGTATTGGCGCTGCTTGTATCCTGGATGACATGGAAGTTTATCCAGTACATGAAAGACCCCGAGAAGTTCGTACTTGTCAATAAAGTCGAGATATATACTTATCTTCAGGAATCAACGATGCTCCTTACCATAGTAGTGTTCCTGGTATTCGGAAAGATCTGAGATGTACGGATCCAAGATTGATAACCTGCTTAAGCTTAAACAGAACGGATTCAATGTTCCGGACTTTACTGTCGTGCCGTATGAGGAGGCACTGAAGGATGTTATTAAGGTCGAGCTTCCGTCAGAAGGAAAACTGTTCTCCGTAAGAAGTTCTGCCGATGTAGA
>CAMNNN010000194.1 GCA_946545505.1 uncultured Clostridia bacterium | reverse complement strand
GTATCAATATCCATCTGCCAGATATTTGCCTCGAGAGGATGGCTTACATACATACCGTTAACATGAATACGGCTGTCACGGTCATATCTGTCCCATTCTTCTTCGGGCATAAAACCGAAAAGGAACTCATTTACCTTAGGTCTTCTGACATCAAGAAAATGACCTCCGCCTATATCCAGAGGCGAGCCGTCGACATCCTGCGATCTGCAAAGGCCGCCGGCCTCATTCTCTTTCTCTAATACAACAAAATCAGTCTCACCCTTCTCAAGAAGAGTATTCGCGAAGCTTAGTCCTGCAGGTCCCGCTCCCAGAATAAGAAACTTAGTCACAACATTCCTCCTCTATCAAAAAGCTCTCGGCAGCCATACGTAAACATCAACGAATTCGTTGGTATCAGTAAGCAGCAGATAATGATTATAGACATAATAATTATCGGCAAGCAGATCCATATCGAGCACACGCTCACAGCATGTGGTAACTACACCGAACTCTTTATTACTTACCATCGTATTAACTTCTTCAACATAGTTATCTGCGGCATTCTCTATTATGTCTCTGTAGAACAGAGCATTGATAGTGTCATTATCCGAATACTCGCCAAGATAGAAATATTCGATCTGTCCGTCGTTAGTCCATATGAGATCATCTTCCCATATATCGCGGTTCATACTGTAGGAATTCGCGAGCATGCTAAGATACATCTTCTCCCCTTCATGCTCTGCGATAACATCATTGAATTCATTATAGTTTGCTACAGCAGCCTCCGAATAATCGACAACCCTGAAATGCATATAAACAACATACGATAACAGGCTGATCACAAGCAGACAGGCAACACCTGACATCTTATGCTTCTCTTTAATATAAGAAACACACTTCGACCATAAGAACACTGCAAGCATAAACAACGAAGGTGCAAGTATATCCTGGCAATACTTGTAACCGTCTGCATCCCCTCTGGCTATATACAGCATAGACAAGGTTCCGATCACTACGTTAAGAACCAGGAATATAATGTACCAGTCCTTCTCACTTAAGTGAACCTTCTGATTACGGTCCCTGATCCTTCTTACTGCAATCACTATCCCTGCGAACACAACAAAGAAAAACAGCGCATTATATCTGTTGTAGAAGTGAAAGATATTCCATAACGCACTGTTGATCGTTCCGGCACTGTTATTAACGCAGAACTGCGCATAAATGGTCTCTGTCCAATACAGAGGGAAACACAACTGGATTATCACTACGGTTATCAGTCCGGCGACTATGCATTCGATAAAGTAGCGAAGCGCCAGTTTACGGTCTCTGATCATGTAATACACAAACAGAGGAACCACCATAATCAGAAGTATCTGCTTCGTAAAGATAAGCAGCACGGAAAGAATTGCCAATGGCAAAGTCCACTCCTTCTTCTTATAGACGATCAGGAACATAATGACCGTAAGAAGAATTCCTACGGTATCTGTATGAAAGTTAAAGATCGGCAGACCGAATACTGAGAAAAAGGTCGTCACACAGACAGATACGCTGAGGATCCCTACGATAATGCTGTCTTTGAATTCATCTTTCAGGATCAGCCATATGCAGATAGCGGTGAGCGCCACCAGTTGGATGTTAACCACATAGTAGCTTGCCATAATACTCAAACCCGTTAACCTGCTTAATACGGCTACAAGGAAAGGATACATCGCAGGATAGAAAAACATCAAAGGTGCATTTGTCTGTCCCACTATATCAAGACTATATGGATTGATACCTTCATATATCAGATGGGCAAGTCTGAAGTTAACATAATCTCTGACTTCATTGAATCCGTTGATACTTACAGAAGCTACAGGAATGTTTATAAGCATCGATATTATCCTCTTAAGAGGACGCAGAAGTATCCCGACAGACATCAGGACAATTATCCACTTAAACCAAACCTGCTTATTTCTCATCTGAGAACTTCCTATCCACGATTACCTTACATAATAAATGTACAGATATGCGTGATCTCCTTCTTCGATATCAATAAAATGCAGCACATGGTGGCCGTCTTCCGTGTCGGCTTCATGCATCCAGATATACGAACCCTCTGAAGGTGTGGGATGCATAGTGGTATAAGAATAGAAATTCTCGAACATGTAATCAGTCATCGTAGTGAATTCTTCCATGGAGAGCATACGGCCCGAATCACCGTAACCCTGTACGAAGCATGTCAGTATTTCTTCAGGATTCTCAGGATCGATCTCAACCTTAGCCTCATATGCCACGCGGTAGAACAGGAATCCGTGCTTATCTATATCAACGACCTTTGTATCCTCAGGAAGGTCATAAGCCAGTGTTCTGCTCATAAGAGCCGGAGTTCTGTCATATACGAAGCAGACTGCAAGTATCACAAGCATGATAACCGTTACTGCAATAAGAATCTTATCCTTCTTAGCCATACGAACACCTCACTTGATACGGAACAGATTCATTCCGTTTTCTCTGGTTATACGGGCGACCTCCTGAGGATCAGCCCCCTTAAGCTGCGCTATCTTCTCAACAACCAATGTAACAAAAGCAGGTTCATTAGTCATGCCACGGTTCGGTTCAGGCGTAAGATACGGGGAATCCGTCTCCACCAAGATCCTGTCCCACGGGCAAATCTCAAGCACACCGGGAGTCTTCTTATTGTTCTTAAACGTAAGCGGACCGTCAAAGCCGATGTAGAACCCCATGTCTATCAATATTTTCGCGATCTCGGCAGAACAGGTACAGCAATGACATACGCCGGGGGAAGCAAGCATCATACCCTTCTGCTTAGCTTCCTTAAGGATATTAAGCGAATCCTGTGTCGCCTCTCTCTCATGAAGAATAAATGGTATATCGAGTTCATAAGCAATCTGAAGCTGCCTTCTGAACACATCACGCTGCACATCACGCGGCGACAGGTCATAGTAGTAATCCAGACCTATCTCGCCTATCGCCTTAATCTTGTGTTTTTCACGTTCAGCAATAAGGCCGATTAGAGCCTGCTCGGTCCTGTCATCATAAGAAGAAGCTTCATGCGGATGAACACCGACAGAGCAATACAGATCGATTCCCTTATACCCGTCCCACTCCCGCACGAAGTCTACGGCCTTTTTGCTCGTCTCTTCGTTATCGGCAGGAACAAGGACAGTATCCACACCGCACTTCAAAGCCCGCTCAAGCACGTTCCCTGAATCAGCAAGAATTCTTTCATCATAAAGATGTGCATGAGTGTCAAAGACCCCTGTAAGGCCTTCGGGGTATACAGGGTCTCTGTGCTTGTGTGACATCAGGAGATATCGGCTCCGGCCTTAATATCGTCGCCGAATTCAACTACTCTGAACTTGTCTCCGTCTCGTACGGACATGATCATGCCGTTGCTCTCAAGTCCCATCATCTTACGGGGAGCGAGGTTGATGATCATACCGAGCGTCTTGCCCACGAGCTGCTCAGGCTCGTAGTATTTCGCGATTCCGGACAGAACCTGTCTC
>CAMNNN010000193.1 GCA_946545505.1 uncultured Clostridia bacterium | reverse complement strand
ATTCTCAAGTCTTCTGTTCCACTCGAATTCCGGATGGATATTCGGGTTATACCAGAATAAGTCGAGTTCCCTCCCCGACTCCAGCAAGTAATCCACGGGATACATCGCACAAGGACCGCAGCATGCATGAAGAAGCATTGACATACAGGTACCTCAGTTCATGAGAGAATCCATTGACAGATTCTCGAATGCATTCTTGTTACGCTCTTTGAAGTTCGCAGGTTCAGATATACCAAGATGCGCGAATGCTCTGGAAGTAAGAACTCTTCCCCTGGGAGTCTTCGCAATAAAACCGTTCTGCAGCAGGAAAGGCTCATATACATCCTCGATAGTTACAGGATCCTCTCCGGTAACAGCTGCAAGTGTCTCAAGACCGACAGGGCCGCCCTTGAAGATATCAGCAATAGATGTAAGTATTCTTCTGTCTACGGCATCAAGGCCGAGGCCATCGATATCAAGAGCCTTAAGACCGAAGTCTGATACTTCCTTATCAATAACATCCTTATCAAGGTGAAGAGCATAATCCCTCATACGCTTAAGAAGCCTGATAGCGATACGGGGTGTTCCTCTCGATCTTGAAGCGATGTTACGAAGTCCGGATTCATCGATTTTTATGCCCATGAGATAAGCGTCTCTTTTAAGAATCGACATAAGGTCTTCCGTATCATATAGTTCAAGTCGGTGGATCATACCGAATCTGTCTCTTAAAGGAGCCGAGAGCATACCTGCTCTGGTTGTCGCACCTACCAGTGTGAAATGAGGAAGATCAAGTCTAACGGATCTTGCCGAAGGGCCTTTACCGATCATAAGATCGAGGCAGTAGTCCTCCATCGCAGGATAAAGGATCTCCTCTACGCTTCTGTTAAGTCTGTGGATCTCATCAATAAAGAGAACTTCATTCTCTCCGAGGTTGGTAAGTATGGCTGCAAGATCACCGGTCTTCTCGATGGAAGGACCTGTAGTAATATGCATTCCGACACCCATCTCAGCTGCAATTATGCCGGCAAGTGTTGTCTTACCAAGACCCGGAGGACCGTAAAGCAAAACATGGTCCAATGCCTCACCGCGCTTCTTCGCCGCATCGATGAAAATCTTCAGATTCTCCTTAACCTTGGTCTGACCGCTGTAGTCTTCGAACGTAATAGGACGCAGTGTCTTCTCATCCCTGTCGTCAAACTGCTTGGAACGCCCTATAACGCGTTCCTCGTCGTCATAACCGTTGTAACCCATATTATCGTAATCCATGCGCTAATCACCTCGCCAGGCTCTTCAGAGACTTCTTTATAAGGTTCTGAAGTGTAATGTCGTCTTCATATGCGACGGATACAGCTTCAGCAGCCGCCTGTTCCTTATAACCGAGTACGACAAGAGCTTCAACAGCATCTGATATGACACTACTCTCAGGAGCCTTACCGCCTGCCTTAACAGGAATCGATATTGCCTTCTTAGCGGCAGAAGCTGCACCTGACTTATTAAGCTTATCCTTAAGTTCGAGAACTATTCTCTCAGCACCCTTCTTACCTAAGCCCTTAACGGATGTAAGGAAACTAATATCTCCTCCTATAACGGCGAGTGCAAATCTGTCAGGTTCAACCTGCGAACAGATGGAATGAGCGACCTTCGGTCCGATTCCGCTCACCTGGATGAGGCTTAAGAACATCTCCTTCATCTGTAAAGTGGAGAATCCGTATAATGTGATATCGTCTTCCCTTACACTCTGATAGATATATACCTTAACTTCATCACCAGACGAACCGAGAGTATCAGATATCGAATAAGGACAGATAATCTCATATCCGATACCATTGTTATCTACAACTACCGTGTCGTCACTCTTATCGATCAGAGAACCCTTAATGTAAGAATAAATACCCATTCCTGTCTCCTGTTAACCGAATTCATTTCTCTTACTGTATCCGTATCTGCCGTACTGGTATCCGGACACAGCCTTACCCGCACTCATGATACCTGTATTGGCAAGGCATATGGCCATCGCGAGGCCGTCCGCAGCATCGTCAGGCTTAGGTATCTCCTTAAGTCCGAGCAATGTCTTGACCATCGCCTGCACCTGCTTCTTCTCTGCCTTGCCGTAACCCGTGACCGCGAGCTTAACCTGACCCGGAGTAAATTCATATACGGGTATATTTGCCCTCGCAGCCTCAACCAGCACAACGCCTCTGGCCTGTGCGGTACCAACAGCTGTAGTTCTGTTCTGCGAGATAAACAATTCCTCGACAGACATATAGTCGGGTTTATACATCTCGAGGATGGCTCTGATTTTCTCATTAATTGCCAGAAGTCTTACGGGGAACTCTGTACCAGCCTTCGTCTCGATTACTCCGTAATCTATAACAGAAAGCTTATTACCGGTCTTCTTAATTATCCCGTAGCCCGTGATGGCATAACCCGGGTCAATACCGATATAAGTTGTGACATTAGGCTCAGACATTAATCAGCGAATACTCTCTTGAACATTTGTTTGTATTCTACTATTTATCCCCGAGAACGTCAATAACAGGCCGTATCATCAAAGGTCTGGAAGAATTGATGTCAAACGCTCTGCGGACTCTGTCACCTATGGCCTTGATTGCCTCTTCATTACCTGCCAGCTTGGAGTTCCTGCCAAGATACAGGCGGCAGATAGCATCACCCTCTCTTACCGCATCCCCGCGCTTCTTAAGGAATCTGATTCCGGCTCCGAGATCGATCTCATCTTCCTTCGTCATTCGGCCTGCTCCGAGTTCCACAGAACAATGACCTAATTCATTAGTCTTAACCGCGAATACAAATCCCGAAGTGTCTGATACGACATCATAAACGGCGGTGGGTTCATCCTTATATACAGGGCCGTCATCATTAACAACTCCGCCCTGGGATCTTATAAGCTTCAGATATTCAGCCAATGCACGGCCGTCTCTTAATCTGTTCTTACACTCTTTGGCCAGTTCCTCGTCGTTCAAGCCTCCGCTCTTACCTGCGAGCTTGATCATATTGGAGGCTATCGTTACCGTTACATCAACTACATCCTGAGCACCCTTACCATTAAGGGTGTCATAGACCTCCTGCATCTCGAGCACATTGCCGCAGTATCTTCCGAGCGGCTGGTCCATGTCTGTTATTACAACGACAGTCTTTCTTCCAGCACCTCTGCCTATCTTGATCATGGCATCGGCAATAAGCCTTGCCTCCTCGAAAGTCTTCATAAAGGCTCCGGTGCCGCACGTTACGTCAAGCACGATGGCATCAGCTCCGCCCGCTATCTTCTTACTCATTATCGATGATGCGATAAGAGGTATCGAATTAACGGTTCCCGTAACATCACGCAATGCATACATGACCTTATCGGCAGGAGCAAGATTAGGAGTCTGCCCCGATATAACCATTCCCGTCTCCTTAACAAGTCTCGGAAAATCGGCATTGGGAATATCGATATTAAACCCTTCAATAGAAGAGAATTTGTCCACGGTACCGCCCGTAAATCCAAGTCCCCGTCCG
>CAMNNN010000192.1 GCA_946545505.1 uncultured Clostridia bacterium | reverse complement strand
TCCTTAGCGGCCTCGGAAGAACTCATCTTACCGTAGTTAACCTTAATTGTATCTAGGATACCGGATCTTGTGGCAAGCATCAGAACGATCTCATAACCTGTTCTGAACTGCAGGTCATCCTGAACAAGGATGTTCAACGGGTCATCGATGGCAACAACCAGTTTGTCGCCGTCAAAACCGATAGGTACTACTACGTTCTCGGTACAATACTTCTCATTCAGAAGATCCAATGCCTTAGGATCGACATCAATACTTGTAAGATCGATGATAGGGTAACTGTACTGGCTGGAAACGGCACGGAGAATGTCAAACTCTGACATAAGCCCCATCTCTGTGATTACTTCACCAAGACGCTTTCCAGTTTCCTTCTGAACACTTAATGCTTCTGCTAATTCGGCTGCGGTCAGGAATCCACTCTCAATGAGAATATCTCCCAATCTCTTTGTGTTAGCCTCAGATCCAATCATGTTCCACTCCGTAAAATGCACCACAAAAATAATTTGGGTGGCCAAAAAACATACCACCCCTTGGTACATCTATAAAACTATACAACACGACAGTACAAAAAACAAGTTTTTTTGTTGACTTTGCCATTAAGTGGAAAAAGCATCCTTTATTAATTATAATTAATAAGATATTTACATATTTAATTAACTTTCGGAGGTTCGTATGTCAGGTCATTCCAAGTGGAATAATATCAAGCGTAAGAAAGAGGCATCAGATTCAGCCAAGGGTGCCGTCTTCACAAAGATGGCAAAGCTTATCGCCATCGCAGTTAAGCAAGGAGGACCTGATCCCGACGGTAATTCCAAGCTCAAGGACGTAATTGCCAAGGCCAAGGCCGCCAATATGCCTAACGATAACATCAAGAGAGCTATCCAGAAGGCAGCAGGTGCCGGTGAAGGTGACGATTATGAAGAGATCCAGTACGAAGGCTACGGTCCCGGCGGAATCGCCATCATGGTCCGTGCCCTTACAAATAACAGAAACCGTACAGCAGCAGACATAAGACACATCTTCTCCAAGCACGGCGGTCAGCTCGGTGTTGACGGAAGCGTAGCTTTCCTTTTCGAGGAGAAAGGCGTCATCCTCATAAGCCGCGAGGACTACGAGGACGAGGATAAGGTAATGGAGGACGCGCTCGAGGCGGGTGCAACCGACTTTATCGCTGAAGATGAGTACTACGAGGTAGATACCGGCGCTGACGAGTACTATGAGGTTAAGGATGCTCTCGAGGCTAAGGGCTACGAGTTCATCGATGCGAGCCTCGGACCCGTCGCCATCACCTCCAACAAGGTTGATGACCCTGCCATCTGCGAGAGTCTCGAGAAGATGCTCGATATGATGGAAGAGAACGAAGATATCCAGGAAGTCTACCACAACTGGGATAACTGATGTCCGACATCCAGAACAAACCGGCAGTCGAGTCCAAGAGGACAAAACTGATACCCGAGCTTCGAGCCACTTTGAAGCAGATCAATCTGGCTAATGACACGACGCGTAATAAACCTGAGCTCGGAACGGATGCGATTCTTCAAAGCGAGGCCCTGACCCGCGAGTTCTTATCTAATATCGCGATAATTGCTTTTGTAGGCCAGTCAGGCACGGGTAAGAGTACCCGCGCCATTGCCGTCGCACGCCAGAACAGTATCGAATATCTTATCGACGACGGTCTGCTCATCAACGGGGGAAGGATCGTGGCAGGCACATCTGCGAAGAAGGCTCCGAGCAAGATGGAGTCGGTCAGACAAGCTCTGTTTGTCGATCCGACAAGATCGCAGGTAATGAGAAGAGCGATAGTAGAAGCTGCTCCGACTGCGATCATGATCCTCGGCACGAGCGATTCGATGCTTGAGAAGATTACGACCAACCTCTGGCTTAATAAGCCTTCCATGCTCATAAGGATCGAGGATGTCTCGACTGAGGAAGAAAGACGACATGCCAGAAATACCAGAATGAATGAGGGAATGCACACAATTCCCGTTCCGAGTATGGAGATCAAGCATGAGTTCTCGGGATACTTCTCCGATCCTCTCGACAAGATCAGGAGCAGACTTAATCTCGAGGAAGGCGGAGTGGCGCTCGATGGTGAGAATGAGCGAACCATGATCCGCCCCACCTTCTCTTCCCTCGGATCCTATTCTATCTCTGATGATGCTCTGCTCGAGCTTATAGAGATAACCCTGAAGGACCTTCCGGGTTACGGTAAGATCTTAAGCTTTAAGAGCGAGAAAAGAACGATCGGCGTAGTATTCACGATTGATCTTGCCCTTCTGTACGGATTCGATGCACAGAAGGTTCTGTTCGATGCCCAGCAGGCTATCGGTAATGCCGTTGAGAAGTTCACTGCGATAACAGTCGTTTCTGTAGATATCAGAGCAGGAAGGCTCGTTCACGGAAAGGAGAACTGATGAAAGAAACCATTTATACAATTCCGGTAAATGATGCTTATAACGATCCGGAGTTCGAGTGTCCTCTGTGCAGACTTCGTAAGAAGACTGAGGAAAACGAGATTGAGTATTATCTCGGACCCTCCCTCATGGAACCCGACACGAGAATCATCACGAACAAGACGGGGTTTTGTCCCGATCATATGGCTAAGCTTAATAAGCAGGTTACCAACAGACTCGGTCTGGCTTTGGTACTTCATACCCATTTGCTCGATTATGATGAGGATATCTCGAAGGACCTCGCTGATGCGGCTCCGGCCAAGGCAGGTCTTATCAAGGGCAGATCTAACGATTATAAGTCGGCTCTTAAGTCTATCGCTGACCGTATAGATGCCAGAACGTCCACCTGTCCGGTCTGCGATAAGATGAACAAGACCATCGACCGCTATAACGAGGTCATCATGCATATGTTCTCGCATGATTCTGAATTCAGACAGAAGTTTATGAATACGAAGTCTCACTGTCTTCCCCACACAGCTTCACTGCTCCGTACTGCAGCAGCCAAGCTGTCACAGAATGACGCGAGCGACTTTGTAAGTGCTCTTGCCAAGTCCAATAAGGAATACTTCGAGGAACTCGAGCACGATGTGGAGTGGTTCACATTGAAGTTCGACTACAGAAACAAGGAAAAGCCCTGGGGCAACAGCAAGAATGCCATCCAGCGTGCTATGAGATTCTTATCTACGGATACAGGTGAATTCAATGAAGGATAATATAAATACTGATCTTGATATCGAACTGATGACCGATTATGCGATCGATGTATCGGAAAGTGCGAACGGTCTTTGTGTTCTGATCAAGCATGACTACTATTCAAGTGATAATGATAACGGCAAGGCGATGCTCGACTGCTTCTTAAGCAGCTTATCGCTCGCTTCGGAGAGGATCTATCTTCTGATAATTACGGACAGTGCTGTCAGACTCCTTGATTCTTCGGATAAGCTTCAGTCCCTTATCAAGGTCGTCAACATGACACTTATCGATAATGACAGCGCATCTTACTACGATGTATCCGTCGATTCTTACCTGTCGGATACGGTGCATGCCGTT
>CAMNNN010000191.1 GCA_946545505.1 uncultured Clostridia bacterium | reverse complement strand
CTGAGTTTAAGAAGACTTAAGGACTGGAAGGTCATCCTGTTCGCTCTGCCTCTTTTGGCTTATGACTTCGGTACCTCCCTGCTACTTACAGGCAGCAATGACAGCCCGAGGTATTTCTACTGCACGGTACTGATTGTTCCGGTCCTGCTTATATTCTTTTATATAAATAACAGTCAAGCCCGTTGTGGTACAATGACTGAGGAAAAAAAGAATAAAAAGAGCGGAGGACGGAATGGTTGCTGACAGTAAACTGAATAGAACAGTGCTGGCATTGTATCTGTCGTTTATTCTCATCAGCCAGATTTTTGTCAGTATCAGCCTTTGCCTGTCCTATCTCATAGTCGGTTCGATTCTCGTAATCACATTCTCATTTATCATAAGTCCGTTCATCATCAGGTATTTCTCGAAGCTGGAGCTTAGTGAGAAACGCTTTAAGAAGTTATCGGGCCGTAAGCTGAAGTTCGTATTCTATGGAATTCCGTTTCTTCTGATGCTCGTTTACTACTTCACTTATTACCCGGGCGGCTTTATTCACGATACTCTGGCTCAGTACGGTCAGTATACGACCGGTATTTACTATGACTGGCACCCGGCTTTGCACACTTTGTTCGCATTCATTCTGCCACTTAAGCTTACGGGCGGATGGATAGGATCAATCGTGCTTTTCCAGATACTGATAATGACACCGGCTCTCGGGTACTGCTTCGAGACAATATATGAGTATGCAGGCAAGTTATTCGTGATCTTAACCATGATCTACGTTCTTTGTAATCCGCTGTTTGCCATCTGCGTCAACCCGTGGAAGGATACGACATTTGCCGTCGGAGCGATGGTGCTTATGACTTATGCGCTTAAGATCTATATGACCAAAGGCGAGTGGATCAGGAAGCCTTGGCACATGGCTCTTTTTATCATCGTATTTGTGTGCACGACTATATTCAGACATAACGGAATACTGTTCACGGGACCTCTTCTCGTCGCATTGCTGTTCCAAATGTCGCGTAAAAGGTTTATGTGTCTGCTCCTGGCATGCATCGCGCTCGGTACAGTGATCAAGGGCCCCTTCTACAGTGCACTCGGAGTTGAGAGGCAGACAGGCAGAAGGCAGTCGGAGATGATAGGTGTGCCGCTTAATATCATTTGCTCGGGTGTCACTTATACTCCGGAACTTATGGATCAGGACATCCTGGACTTCGCGTATTCGATCGCACCTCACCGTATATGGGGTAATTACTATGAGTACGGAAATATCAATATCATCAAGTGGAATAATGAAGACGCAGTCAACAAGTGCGTTAACTTCGATGTTGTTGAAGATTATGAAGTGTCGCAGATACTCGACATGATGTTCAGGGCCTTTAAGGCATCGCCTTATGTATGTGGCAGAAGTCTGGTCAAGCTAACGGAGAGTGTATATACCATCACTGATGACCACTATGCGGAGATAATTCCTTATATCGATGACAACTGGTTCAAGATAGGCGATATGGGAGTTGGTATTCATAATTACATAGGTCTGGACAAGCCTGCGACCACTGAGAATGCCATGACTATCTTCTTCTTCACGATAAGAGGATTTGTTAAGGATTACTGCCCTCATATTTTCCTGTATTATGGAGTGGCGGTATTGTTGGTTATAATATCTGTCTGTTCCAAGAGCAGACTGGCGAAGCTTAAGGACTGGAAGAAGATACTGTTCGCGTTTCCGCTCCTGGCTTATAATTTCGGGACGGCCTTGCTGATGTCAGGATTCAACGACGGTCCGAGATTCTTCTATATAACTGTATTGGTAGTTCCGATCATACTGATCTTCTTCTACAGGAAAGAGGTTAAAGCAGAATGAAAAAAGTGTTGATAATCGGTGCAGGTCCCGCCGGACTGACGGCTGCTTATGAGTTGCTGTCCAAGTCCGAAGATTATGAGGTGGTGGTATTCGAAGAGTCCGATATCTTCGGCGGTATATCCAAGACTGTAAACTATAAGGGCAACCGAATGGATATGGGCGGTCACCGCTTTTTCTCCAAGGCACCTGAAGTAAACGAGTGGTGGGAGAAGATGATGCCGATGCAGGGCGCGCCTTCCAAGGACGACATTATGCTGAACCGTGAGATTACGGTTACCCCCGACGGCCCTGATCCTGCCAATGAAGATGTAGTTATGCTTCTGCGACACAGAGTATCGAGAATATTCTTCGACGGTAAGTTCTATGATTATCCGATTTCTCTGAAGTTTCAGACGTTTAAGAATATGGGGCTTGCAAACACATTCAAGTGCGGATTCAGTTACTTGGGTGCCATGTTCCATAAGCTACCTGAAGATAACCTCGAGAACTTCTACATCAATTCGTTCGGCAGAAAACTGTATTCCATGTTTTTCGAATACTATACGGAGAACCTGTGGGGAAGACACCCGAGTGAGATTGATGCTTCATGGGGCGCACAGCGTACGAAGGGATTGTCCATAGGAGGAATTCTGAAGGATGTATTCGGAAAGCTGTTCCATGTCCGTAACAGGAAGGTCAATACGTCTTTGATCGAGCAGTTTAAGTATCCGAAGCTCGGCCCGGGTGAGTTATGGGAAGTAACGGCTTCCAAGGTGGAGCAGCTCGGCGGAACTATCATTAAGAATGCCAAGGTTACGAAGCTTCACAAGGACGGAGGAAAGCTTACATCCTTAACTTATGTTCAGGACGGAAGGGAGATTGATGTCGAAGGCGATTACATCATCTCGTCCATGCCTCTTAAGGATCTTGTCGGAGGAATGAATGACGTACCCGAGACTCCTGCACGTATTGCTTCCGGACTGCCTTACCGTGACTATATGACTTTGGGAGTTCTCGTTAAGAAACTCAATCTCGTAAACAAGACGGATATGAAGACAGTCGGCAATATCGTGCCTGACTGCTGGGTATATGTTCAGGACAGAAATGTTAAGATGGGACGCTTTCAGATCTATAACAACTGGTCCCCTTACATGGTTAAGGATCTTGAGAATACGGTATGGATCGGCCTCGAGTATTTCTGTAACGAAGGCGATGAATTCTGGAATATGACAGAAGAGGAGTTCTCCAAGCTCGGTACGGAAGAGATGGTTAAGATCGGCCTTATCTCAAGCCTCGATGATGTTCTCGATTCTCATATGGAGAAGGTTAAGAAGGCATATCCTGCTTACTTCGATACATATGATGAGATTGATACCTTAAGAGAGTATCTCGACACCATCGATAACCTTTACTGCGTAGGAAGAAACGGTCAGCACCGTTACAACAACCTTGATCACTCCATGATGACTTCTTTCGAGGCTGTTAAGTGCATCATGACAGGCAGCAGCGACAAGTCTGCTATATGGAATGTTAATACCGAACAGGAGTACCACGAAGAAAAAGAAGGCAAGTCCTAGTGTGGTACAATATGTGAGGAAAAACTCAATCGGAGGATAAGAAGAATGGCAAAAGGATTCAGAGGAATGCCCGGCGGAATGGGCGGCATGGGAAATATGGGAAACCTCATGGCTCAGGCACAGAAGATGCAGAAGGAGCTC
>CAMNNN010000190.1 GCA_946545505.1 uncultured Clostridia bacterium | reverse complement strand
ACGAATGGTATGTTTCATATCTGGCGACGACGAACGGCACAGGATGCGTTGTACCGATCGATAAGGAGCTTAAGACAGAGGAGATCATTAACTGCCTCTCCAGAGCACATGTTGACCTTCTCGTATTCTCCAAAAGTAAGCTCGAAGTAGTTAACGAAGTTTACGGTAAGATCGATTCTCTTAAGTACTATGTATGCATGGATGATATTGATGATGACAGATACATCAAATATTCCGAATTCATCGCTGAAGGTGAGAAGATGCTTGCAGATGGAGACAAGATCTTTACTGAAGCAACTATCGATCCCGAAGAGATGACGATACTCCTGTTTACATCAGGAACTACTGCCAAGTCCAAGGCTGTTATGCTGTGCCAGAGAAATATCTGCAAGAACCTGATGTCCATGTTCTCGATGCTCTATATCGACAGAAATGACATGTTCTTCTCCGTATTGCCTCTGCATCACACATATGAGTGTACATGCGGATTCTTAGGCCAGGTCTACAGAGGTACTACGATCGCTATCTGTTCCGGCCTCCGATATATCACAACCGAGATCAAGGAAGCGAAGCCTACTTGTATCCTTATGGTTCCGGTTATGCTCGAGATGTTCTACAAGAACATCATGAAGAACATTAACTCCGACCCCAAGAAAGCAAAGAAGTTTAAGACAGGACTTAAGCTTTCCAAGTTCCTGATGAAACTTCATATCGATGTGAGGAAGAAGCTTTTCGCGCAGATACATGAAGTATTCGGCGGCAACATGAGACTCATTATCTTAGGCGGCGCTCCCGTTAAGCCTGAGGCACTCGAGTTCTTCCAGGATATGGGTTTCCTGTGCGTACAGGGGTACGGCCTCACAGAGTGCGCTCCTATCCTTGCACTTAACCGTGATGTCGACTTCGAAAACGAGGCTGCAGGACTTCCTCTGCCGGGTGTTGACGTTAAGATACTTGACCCCGACTCCGACGGCATCGGCGAGTTTATTGCCAAGGGTGACAACGTATTCATGGGTTACTACGATGATCCCGAGTCCACGGCAGCAGCGCTCGACAGCGACGGCTATTATCATACGGGAGATTTGGGCTACATCGACAAGAACGGTTTCTGTATTATCACAGGACGTAAGAAGAACGTTATCATTGCTGCTAACGGCAAGAATGTTTTCCCTGAGGAGATCGAGTATCTGCTCTCTCTCGATGACAGAGTTGCCGAGAGCGTAGTATCCGGAGTTCACGACGAGACGAAGAACGACATCATTATCATTGCTACGATCTTCCCGGATATGGACTGGGTAGAGGCTAACCTCGGCAAGGATGCTTCTGATGAACAGATTCAGAAGGAACTCGAGGATGCCGTCGACAAAGTAAATGAGAAGCTCGTCAACTACAAAAAGATCAAGAAGACAGTTCTCCGCAAGGAAGAATTCGAGAAGAACACATCCAAAAAGATAAAGAGGTATTAACAGTTGATTAGTGATATTACTGCATCGAGGATCATCGAAGCTGCGATGGGCGGAAATGCCGACTTCGCAGAGATATTTGAAGAGGAAATCAAATCTTCAGCAGTCGGATTATTGAATGGTAAAACAACAAGAGCATCTTCAGGCATTAACTACGGAGTCGGAATCAGACTCATGGCAGGTACCAATGTCGTATATGTCTATACATGCGACAAGTCCGAAGATGCACTGATCAAGCTTGCAAAGGAAGCGTCATCGGCTCTTAAGGGAGGCAAATCTTCCGACATTAAGAATCTGGAAGCACTCAGTAAATCATCTCCGTCCGTTCTTAATATTGATCCGCTTACTGTATCGAAGAAGAACAATATCGAGTTCTTAAAAGAAGCTTCCGATTATGCCATGAATTATCATGAATTGATAACTCAGGCAGCAGCATCTTATTCCACATCAAACAGGATCATTCATATAGTTAACAGCTTGGGATTCAATAAGGAAGAATCCCAGACAAGGATCAGGTTTACAGTGGAAGCTGTTGCATCGAAGGGCAATGAGAAACAGACCGGACGCATCGCACCGGGAACAATGAGGGGATATGAGTACATTAACGAATATCCTATTATCGACAAAACAAAAGAATGCTGTGAGACCGCAATCCGGATGATCAATGCCGGTTATGCTCCTTCAGGCAAGATGCCTGTTGTCATCGGCAACGGATTCGGCGGAGTTATCTTCCATGAAGCTTGTGGACACGCTCTCGAATCAACGGCTGTCGGCATCAGAGCATCCTGCTTTACCGACAAGCTCGGACAGAGAATTGCCTCCGATGTTGTATCCGCCAGAGACAACGCCAGGATAGAAGGTGAGTGGGGATCATACTACACAGACGATACGGGCAGAGAGTCTTCAGATCTGCTGCTTATAGAGAACGGAATCTGTAAGAATTATCTCGTTGATGATCTCGGGGCAAGAAGAATGGGCTGTGAGCCGACAGGATGCGGCAGAAGACAGGACTTCACATATGCTCCAACATCGAGAATGAGCAACACATATATCGATAACGGTAAGGATGACCCTGCCGATATTATCGCGGATACCGAATACGGTCTTTACTGTTCGAAGATGGGCGGCGGATCGGTAGATACTGCCACAGGTGAGTTCAACTTCGCGGCAGAAGAAGCATTCATGATAAGGAACGGTAAGATAGCGGAACCTGTAAGGGGTGCTACTCTTATCGGCAAGGGTCAGGAGATCCTTCTTAACATAGACAGAGTAGGTAATGACCTTGAGCTCGCAGCCGGTATGTGCGGCTCCATTTCAGGAGGAGTACCGGTAACTGTCGGTCAGCCTACTATAAGAGTATCATCGATACTCGTCGGCGGAAGGGAGGCTTGATCATGGATATCGAATTCCAGAAAAAATACATAAAAGATCTTATCGATAAAGCAATTGATTACGGCTTCGAAGAAGCTGAGGCCTGCTTTATGAGCTCATCCTCTATGGAAATCAATATCCTTAACGGAGAAGTCTCGTCATATGAGAACTCGACGATACAGGGAGTAGGATTCAGAGGCAAGAAGAACGGGCAGATGGGCGGTTCATTCACGTCTTCCACTGATGAGGAAGGTATGGACTTCATGCTTAAAACAGCAATGGAGAACTGCGAAGTGCTCGACGACGAAGATGAGGAGTTCATCTATTGTGACCCTGACAATTCAAACCTTCAGAGCATTCAGTTAAGCGGAACTTACGACAAGAACACATACGACAAATTCGCTTCTGTAGGACTTAAGCTCGAGAAAGATATCCTGGCTTTATCTCCGCTTATCAAGGCTGTTGATTATCTGTCTGTATCATGCGGTACAGGACCTTCCGTCTCAGTTAACTCCAAGGGACTTTATACTTACAAGGATTCTGATTATATATCCATATTTGCCGAGGCCAGAGCCGAGAAAGACGGAGTTGTAAAGACAAGTGGTCACTACTGGTTCGGCAACGACATAGACAAGTTTGATCATGATAAATTCTTAAACAAACTCGAGAAGAAGCTTCTTTCCAAATTCGGCGGTTCTTCAGTAGAATCCGGCGAGTATAAGGTT
>CAMNNN010000189.1 GCA_946545505.1 uncultured Clostridia bacterium | reverse complement strand
GACGGCTATGGCGCTGTACAGGTACATGCCTCATCCGAAGGGATAATAAGTTAAGCATTAATTCACGCATAATGAAACGTCCGGGAATTCCCGGACGTTTTGCTGTCTTATAAAGATATTGCCATCTCTATCAGGCTGACAAGGAACGCCGCCGCACAAGTGGCTATCGCGACCACAAGCAGACTTTTACCCTTATATGCGAGTATCAGAGCCGTAACAGCACCTGCAGCCGCTGAGATCACCGAGCTTGTCGAATAAAGAATCGCAGGGAACGTCATGGCCGACAGTACCGTATAAGGGATATAATCGAAGAATGCTTTTATACGCTTATTCCCGATCTTCCTCCTGAACAAAGTAAACGGAACCGCACGTATGAGGTATGTCGTTCCTGCCATCACTGCAAGAAGGATAAAGAATGTCTTATTGTCCATCTTCCGCCTCCTCACTTAACTCGCTTTCAGGTGTTATGAATACACCAATCAGAGCCGATATGACAGCACAGATAATGATCGCGAATCCTGACGACACATGAGCATACAGAAACGGAACATAACGGAATACCACTGCGAACATGACCGAGATAATGCAGATGATCGATATGGTCTTGGACTTACGGCAGACAGGCAGTACAATCGCCACGAACATACCGTAGATTCCGATAGCGAGACTTGAAGCGACAAAAGCCGGAAGAACGTTTCCCGATATCGCTCCCAGAAGAGTACCAAGCGTCCATCCTGCTACGGGCAGAACACCCAATCCCGTCATGTAACGGAATCCGACTTTATCCTGCATACTTGCAAGGCCGAATATCTCATCAGTAATGATGTACGAATCTGCCGCCCTTGCAGCAACCGTCATGGATGAATCAGCTTTCTGGGACAGCGATATAGCCATCAGCGAATAACGCAGATTAATGACAAGCTGCGTAACAGCCATCTCCACCGGACTTCCGCCCGAAGCCATGATACCGACGCCGGCCACCTGACCTGCCGATGTCAGATTCGTTATGGAAATAAGAACCGCCTGCCACCAGGTAAGGCCGCTGTTTACTGCCATTATTCCGAATGAGAAAGAAACAGACAGATATCCCAGACCTATCGCGAGGCCGTCTGAAAACCCTTTTTTGAAAGTCATTATGATTTACGCAGGGAGCTGATCATCTGTCGTATCAACAGACTCACCGTAAACTCTTCTAACCTGGTCGAAAGTAACGAAGCAATCGAGTGAAGTGATATCTTCAACGGGATCCATCGTCTGAGTTTCGTCGTTAATGTAATAAACATTCTCGCCGGCACAAATATACTTGTCGATAAAAACGCCGCCTTCATCGTCCATATAAGAACGGACGAACATCATAAGACCGTTGCCCAGGTTGAAATACTCGTCATGCTGCTCGATATCACGTGTTACTGTAAGCGAACAGGATTCATAAACACCGTCTGTGGTACAAAGATAGCGGGATGAGCACTCAGCTCCGAGCGGAGTAACGCCTGTGGCAGTAACAACAGACACTTCGCCTTCGCCTGCCTGTACATAAGCACGGTAAGCATCCTCATAAGCCGTTATAAGGCTGACTGCCTCATTATAGTCAGGGGGAAGCACAGTCTCCTGAGTAGAAGCGGGTACATAACAGCCGCATAAGGCTGCCGCCATTACAATTAACATGCATGCCGCCGCGAAAAGCTTCTTAATATTCATAAGGTCATCCCCTTACCTTCAATCTTACGCGTGAGATTGTATCACAAAGCTGATTGACAAAGAAGTACAAAGCAAGTACAATTATCAGGCGTTTGAGCCGAATATGGTTCATTAACGATCATGGAGAAGTCGCCTAGCCTGGTCGAGGGCGCACGACTGGAAATCGTGTAAACCCCAAAAGGGTTTCGAGAGTTCGAATCTCTCCTTCTCCGCCAGAAGCAATGAAGTTACCCCCATAATTTGGACCGAGAGGTTACAATTTATGGGGGTGCTTCTTTTGTTTTTGTCCTCTTATAACTTGATCTGCCTTCTTCCACTAACCCTTTCAAAGACAGGCCGAACATAAAAGAGCACCCCCGTGAAAGCATTCTGCTTTACTTTCACGGGGGTATAAAACCTTATTTTTTATTTAGAGAGTGATAGTAATTAAGTTTGTTCAAGCTCCGAGAAGCGGAATACCCAGGACCTTGAGAATGTCTACGAAATTGTAGAGCAATACCGTTGCAAGGATGCAGATGATGGCAACTACGAGAACCATCTCTATAAGGCACATACCGTTCTTTTTCTTCATGTCCTTCATTTCCTTACTCCTCCTTGAAATGTTTTGTCTTTGTTTGTTATGGCCTAATTATGCGGGTTGTCTGCACCCTAACCAATCATTAATAAAACCGCCGTTTGTCGCTTAAACGACAAACAGTTACGGTCATGTTGATTAACCGACAAATAAACCCCGGATAGTTTCCGGGGTTTGAATAAATATCACTTGAAATCATAACGGTACGTTATCGTCTTCTGTACCTGTTAATGCTGAGATCCATAGAAGTTATGACTCCGTACTTTCCTCTGCCCGGAACCACGCGCTCCTCCTCGAACCTGATTCCGTTCTCTCGGATATAATCCATCAGTCTGTCTTTGTCTTCATCAAATACCGTCAGATATACAGAAGCCTTGGATGGATTATCGTAGTCTCCGAGATCATGAACATAGATAACATCCGTGAGTTCATTATAATTCACATGAAGCTTCTTACCGCTGTAATAAAGACTGTTGTTCTGCGCATACAGTTCAAACTCATCTGTCATCCAGGAATTGTTATACCCTTTTGATGCCACAACGAACAAGATGATGATTAACGGAATAAGAAGGACTATGAAAAGCAAAGCAAAGACCATGAATATTCCCTTAAGATATGCAGCCCCGATAATGGAACCAACCGTAAGAAGCAAATAGACAGCAAAAGTAACGATGATACCTGTGGTCATACTGTTAAGCTTCTTGATATCTCTGACTTCTGCGGTGACTTTCATAGTAACAATACTATATCACACAATCGAAATCAGTTCTGTCCCTGCGCGTTATTAAATGCCGTTACCAGTGCCGAGTCAACACTGCTGCTTGAGAATGCCGATGTAAGGTCTGACTGGAATGTATTGATCGTGTCCTGCGTAAATACACTGCCCGTATTGCTTCCGAAGACGCATGTCCACGACCATGTTCCCTGAGGAGTGAGCTGATATACGACCAGCACATGATTCTGATCGCTGAAATTGCTGCTGTAAAGATCGCGTGCATATTCTCTGAAATCGTCTCCGCTTCTGGAGTCTCTTATGGTGATGATGGCGGGACTTACACCAGTGCTGCTCTCGAACGAAGACATAGCAGAATTCACCGAACTCTCATCGCCGATAACTCCCGCATTATCCGTTACATGTGAACCGGTTACGACGGGCGCATCAGCAGGCTCGTCGTTTGTCTGTCCTTCCTGAGTCTGCGAAGTCTCGGTGGCTGAAGTCTCAGTCGTGCTTGTCTCAGTCGTGCTTGTCTCACTCGTCTCCGAAGTAACCGTTGCCGCTGTCGTATTTACGG
>CAMNNN010000188.1 GCA_946545505.1 uncultured Clostridia bacterium | reverse complement strand
CACCGTGGCATTTGTTCTTATCTACGCTATGCTCGCGATCGATTTCCTCGATGTAGCATGGCAGGTCTTCGACAGTCCGAACTGGTTCTGGCACCGTGAGACATTCGTATTTATCACGTTCTTCATGACTGTGTCTTATCACGTATTCGAGCACCTCAAGGAGGTCACGAATCAGGAGATTATTAAGACTGCGGGCATCCTCGGAATAATCCTTCTTCTTGCACACAGCTTCGGAGAGATGAAGGACAACGGTATCCTGTTCGTCTTTAACTTATGCATCATCATCGCAGTGACACTCTTCCTGATTGGAATGAAGAAGGAGAAGTGGGGAAGTCAGATGAAGGATATGGGCAAGATTCTGCCTGTTCTTCTGGCCGCATGCTGCGTATATGAGACCGCATTCCTTGCACCTTTACAGTCTGCCGGCACAGCGACACTCTCGATCGCCGGAAGTGAGGGAGAGGACTTTGTAGTAGGCATGATGCTTTTCGAGGATTATGCGGAGGCATCAGATATATTGAATAACGGCTTCCGTAATGAGTACGACTGCTTCCGCACGGATGACGACATGACTGTCATGGGTTCCGCGGAGTACACGGGATACAGAGGCATCACGGTCTTTAATTCGAATTCGAACAAGATGTTCGGCCGCTTCCTGAAGCAGCTGGGATACTGCGTTAACTATAACTATTTCTCGGCGGAGTGCTCGTATCAGGCGCCCGCGACGGATGCATTCTTCTCGATCGGCACGATCTATTCGACTTCCGATTCCTATAGCGGTGCGGATATGCTCGCGGAGAATGAGGAGATGTCCTTCTATGTAAACCGCTCAGTTCTTCCGCTCGCGTTCACGGCGGATGAAGATGCGAGAACATTCGATTTCTATCAGCTCGAGACCGCGGTCGATGAGAAGAATTATTTCGATTTCCAGAACGACTGGTACAGATCACTGTTCGACTGCTTCACCGAAGATTTCTATATCGCGGTCGATGAGGCGGATATCGAAGAGGAACTGATCAACGGCTCGGTCATCAACATCTGGGATTACCAGAACCCGGCGCCCGAGTCGGAGGAAGAGGAGACATCGCCTCTTGCATTGGGCGATTCGAAGACCTTCGATCCCGACGATATCGGACTCGAGGTGGTCTCCGATTATTACGAGACGCAGACCGAGGTCTACAGAACGAATAAGAATCTTCCGATCATCATGAACTATACGATCACTGTCACAAGACCTGATGAACTGTATATCAATATCTCAGTCCCCAGAATGAACAGCGGATCGGAAGTATGGCTGAACGGCGAGAATCTCGTTTATTATCCCGCGAGAACATTCTATTCCTCGATCTTAAGACTCGGCGCTTATGAGCCCGGCGATACCGTTCAGGTAACGATCATGTCCGATTACGATATGTGGACTTATGCGGATATCAACTTCGCATACTTCGACCTCGAGTCGTTCGAGAGTCAGTTCGCGAACATCGATACGGCAGCAACTTCTATAACCGAGGTTGACGACGGCTATGTCACATTCGAGGCTGATGTGGACGACGGCGAGATGATCCTCACGACCATTCCTTACGAGGAAGGCTGGACCGCTTATATCGACGGACAGCAGGCGCAGATCATCCCTTACGAGGATGCCCTGATCTCACTCGATGCCGAGCCCGGCCATCACGATGTAAGACTGACGTTCGCGCCCCCCGGAATCAAGGTCGGAGCGGTGCTCTCATTGCTCGGAATCATCGGTTTCGCGGCCGCTGAACTGGCCGAGAGGAAAAATAAAAGATAATTTAACGCCTGTTAAGTTATAATAGGCGAGGAAAAAACCTAATTAATAGGAGGCTTATGACATGAGCGCAGCAGATATCTATAAGATTTGGAGTACTGATCCTTTCTTCGATGAGGCTACAAAGAAGGAGCTTCTCGCCATCGCAGACGATGCGACTGAGATCGAGGACAGATTCTATAAGGACCTCGAGTTCGGTACAGGCGGACTTCGCGGCATCATCGGTGCAGGTACAAACAGAATCAATGCTTACACGGTTGCCAAGGCTTCAGCAGGACTTGCTGATTACATCGTAAGCAACGGTGAAGAGGCTAAGAAGAGAGGCGTTGTAATCTGTCATGACTCAAGACACTTCAGCCCTGAGTTCGCTCAGGTAGCTGCACAGGTATTCGCGAATGCAGGCATTCAGGTTTACCTCACAGACGAGCTTCGTCCGGTACCTATGTGTTCTTTCTCGGTAAGATACCTGAACGCATTCGCAGGCGTTATGATCACAGCTTCCCACAACCCGCCTAAGTACAACGGCTACAAGGTTTACGGTGAGGACGGCGGTCAGGTTACAGAGGCTGCTGCAGCAGCAATCCTTCAGAACATGGAAAAATACGCTGACGTAAGAACAACGAAGATGGCTGATTTCGATGAGGCGCTCGCTTCCGGTCTTATCAAGAGATTCGGTCCCGAGGTCGACATCGCTTACACAGAGATGCTCAAGAAGCTCGTTATCGACGAGGAGTCCATCAAGAGACAGTCTGACATCTCTGTTGTTTACACACCTTTGCACGGTTCAGGCAACAAGCCCGTAAGACGTATCCTCAAGTCCATCGGACTTAACAACGTTTATGTAGTTCCCCAGCAGGAGCTTCCTGACGGTGATTTCCCTACAGTTAAGACACCTAACCCTGAGGATCCCGCTGCTCTTACACTCGGTATCGAGCTTGCCAAGAAGGTCGGCGCTGATCTCGTATTCGGTACAGACCCTGACTCCGACAGACTCGGAATCGCAGTACGCACGAAGGACGGAGACTACAAGGCTCTTACAGGTAACCAGGTAGGACTCATGCTCCTCGACTACATCCTCGACTCCAAGAAGAGGCTCGGCACACTCGAGGACAACGCTTTCGCATGTACGACTATCGTTTCCACAAAGCTTTGCAAGGCTGTGTGCGATGCTTACGGCGTTGAGCTCCAGGAGACACTCACGGGATTTAAGTATATCGGCGAGAGGATCAAGGTTGACGACGAGTTCGGCAACAAGCACTTCCAGTTCGGCTTCGAGGAGTCTTACGGCTACCTTTCCGGTACATCAGTAAGAGACAAGGACGCTGTCGTAGCAGCAATGCTCGTCTGCGGTATGGCTTGCCAGTCACAGGACAGAGGCGAGACCTTGCTCGACAGACTCCAGGGCATTTACAAGAAGTACGGTTACGGATTCGAGCAGGCTGTTTCCTTCACACGCGAAGGTAAGGAAGGCCTCGATAAGATCAGAAACGGCATGGCTTCCATGAGAGCAGAGCTCGAAGCATGCAAGACGGCTGACGATGCCGCTAAGCTTATCGGCGGACCTAAGCCCGTAGCTGTAAGAGACTACCAGAAGGGTATAAGATATGACTTCTCCGATGGCGAAGTTAAGACATCTCCTCTCACGCTTCCGAAGTCCAATGTTCTCCTCTATGAATTAGGCGGCGACAAGGGCCTCGACTGGGCATGTGCAAGACCTTCGGGAACCGAGCCTAAGCTCAAGATCTACTTCGGTGTTTACGATTCCGATGAGAAGACTGCCTGCGACAGACTCGAGTCTGTTAAGGCACAGA
>CAMNNN010000187.1 GCA_946545505.1 uncultured Clostridia bacterium | reverse complement strand
TGTTCGGAGCCAACCACGGAATGCTGGATCTGAATTTTATCCAGTATGCGCCGGGAACACAGATAGTAACTAACGCGAATATGTGGCTTGATGATGCAGTCAGGGATATTCCTTATGACCATTGGCTGATGATAAAGAATACTATCATCTCGAACTATTTTGTTAAGCTTTTGCAATTGATAATCTATTCTGCTGCTGCGGTCAAACTGGTCGGTTATTGTCAGGATGTAATGCAGGAACAGAAGATTCTGACTGAGAATACTGCAAGAATCGGTGCAGAACTTGAGATGGCAGAGAAGATACAGAAGGATATGCTCCCGAGTATCTTCCCGACTTTCTCGGAAAGTGATGTGTTTGATCTTTATGCGTCAATGACGCCCGCCAGGGAGGTCGGCGGCGACTTCTATGATTTCTTCATGATCGATGATGACAGATTGGCACTGGTTATCGCAGATGTATCAGGCAAGGGAATACCTGCGGCCATGTTCATGATGACTGCCAAGACAGTTATTAAGGATTATGCTCTTACTACCGATGGTACTTCCGAGATCTTCAATATCGTTAATGACCGTCTGTGTGAGAACAACGAGGCCGGAATGTTTGCAACAGCATGGATAGGTATACTTAATCTTAAGACCATGGTTCTGCAGTATACAAACGCAGGACACAATTATCCTCTTATCCAGCGTTGCGGTGAGCCGTGCGAACTTATGACGGATAAACACGGGCTCATCCTCGGGTGTATGGAAGGTATCCGGTATAAGCAGAGCGAGATAACACTCTCGAAAGGTGACCGCTTGCTGCTTTATACTGACGGTGTCACCGAGTCCCACAGCAGGGAAGGCGAACTTTACGGAGAAGAGAGGCTTATGTCGGTTCTCAATGACATATCGGCGCAGTCGGGAGAAGGCGTTCTTGCGAGTATCCTCAAGGATGTTAACCGTTTCTCCGAAGGAGAAGAACAATTCGACGACATCACAATGACCGTTCTGACAATGAAATAAACCGCAAGGAGGAGAGTCAAATGGATCTTGAATTAACGGCAAAAAGAGACGGCAAGGAATTCACCATATCGCTCAAGGGGGAAGTGAATACCCTTACCGGACCTAAGCTGAAGGAACTTATAGAAGCCGAGCTTCCGGATACAGATATTCTGGTGCTCGATTTTGAAGGATGCGATTTTGTATCCTCAGCAGGTCTACGCATTCTTGTCAATGCTTTCAAGGTGCTGAAGAAGAGGGGCGGGCAGATGAAGCTTATCAACATCGGAAATAACTTCAGAGAAGTCCTTAATATCACCGGTCTTGATACTGTGTTCGGCATAACTTAATGGTGAGCTCCGATTATGAATGTTTACGATTTTGACGGTACGATCTATTATCCGGACTGCTCCCTAGACTTCGCGTTCTGGTGTGTAAGAAAACATCCGTCGCTTTGGTTTAAGTATGTTCCGAAGGCAGTGGGTTCGATGCTCCGTCACAAATTCGGAAAACTCCCGCGGTATGTGATGGAGCGTACATTCTTCAGTTTCCTTTGCTATGTGGACGATTTTGATGTTCAGATAGAGAAGTTCTGGGATAAGAATGAGAGCAAGATATCTGCCTGGTATCTGGAGCAGAAGCGGCCGGATGATCTGATCATCAGTGCTTCGCCGACCTGCATCATGAAGCCCATTGCCGAACGGTTGGGGGTGAATCTGGTTGCAACTGAATACGACCGGGAGATCGGCGCGTTTGTTGATAATCTGATGTATGCAAGAGAGAAGGCGGCATATATCATAGATAACGATTTCCCTGACATAGAGAATTTCTATTCCGATTCTCTGGCCGATACGCCCATGGCATTGTGTGCCGAGAAGGCTCATCTGATCATCAATAAGGCTCAGACTGTAACCGACTGGCCCAAGCTCGATGAAGAAACTCTTAAGAAGGTCCACAAGAAGATAGATTCCGGGTGGTCAGTCCACTTATAAAACGGGCATATGAAAGAAATACATATAGATTCGAAGGTCGAGAGTATTCCTGAGGTAATGAATTTTGTTCGTGCTGAGCTTGAAGCGCTCGGGTGTTCCGGGCAGGTCAAGGCGCAGTTTAAGATGGCGGTCGATGAACTGTTCGGGAATATCTGTCTGTACGCTTACGGTGAAGGGACGGGACCGGTTAGCGTAAGTGTTGGTATGGAAGGAGATCCGCCGTCAGCGGTGATTGTTTTCTGCGACAGCGGAAGTCCGTATAATCCTCTGGAAGCGGATATACCTGATATCGAGCTCGATATAGAGGACCGTCCTGTAGGAGGTCTCGGGATATTTCTGATACGCGAGATGATGGACAGTATGAGTTACGAGTATAAAGACGGCTGCAATGTGCTTAAATTGACTAAAGATATAAATCATCAGCTATAATACTAAGTACTTCGAAATTGGATGAGGTATGGATAGTGAAGATAGCTGTTCTGGGTTTGGGCGTTATAGGAACTACATACGCATATGCTTTTCAGATGGCCGGCTGTGATACTTATCACATTGTAAGGCCCGGCAAAGAAGTCCGGTCGCAGATACCGGTACATCTTCTTGACGGAAGATACGATCAGAAGGGTGAAGAAAAGGACGGAATATATAACGTAAACCTTGCCACAGAGAATGAGGAGTTCGACTTTATTCTGATAAGTGTTGCAAGCGGTAAGCTTAAAGATGCCATGGCAACTATACGTGAGAGAAATCTTAAGGGAACAGTTATTCTCTTCTGTAATTTCTGGAACGAGCGCACAGATGTCGAGCAGATAGTAGGTGACTATGAATATATAACTGCTTTCCCGACGGCCGGCGGCCATATGCATAAGGACGGAAATCTCAATTGTGTTCTCTTTGATCACATCATGCTTGAAGGTCGGGACAAGGCTAAGATCCATAATTATGATGATCTTATTTCTCTTCTTGATTCAGCTGACATTAAACAGGAGATACCCTATGACATGTTCGAATGGATATGGGTTCACATGGCGATAAACGCAGGTGTTACATCAACTGCTGCACGTGAAGGCAAGATTGATGATCCGAACCGTCTTGCAAGGGAACTTATGGCGGATTCAAAAGCTTTGTCCATGGCGGTTAAGTGTATTAGAGAAACCCTGAAGACAGTCAGTGCCAGAGGCGTAGATCTGAAGAAATACAACAACGAGATAATGCCCTATAAGATACCTTCGGGAATTGCAGGAATCGCGATGAAAAAACTCTTCGCAGGCAATGAGCTTACATCAAGGATTATGACCTTGCATAATGACATCAGTGACATCCTGTATGGCTGCCGCTGCGTGTATGATGAAGGCAAGAAACGAGGTCTCGAGCTTCCTTTGTTCTATAGGAATATGGACAATGTGTTCTCGGGAACATGAACGCCATTGAGTTAAGATGGAGGAAGCAAAATGAGTAAAGTAATACTGCTTAACGGAAGCGCACATATCAACGGGTGTACTGCGACTGCGCTTAACGAGATGATCAAAGTGTTCGGCGAAGAGGGTATCGGGACCGAACTTATTCAGATTGGCGCCAAGGATATCCGCGGCTGCATATCATGCAACAGGTGTTCTGAATTAGGCAAGTGTG
>CAMNNN010000186.1 GCA_946545505.1 uncultured Clostridia bacterium | reverse complement strand
ATACCGTACAGCACCGATACCGGGCTTCCCAATGTCACCTTAACGTCACTCATTTTTTGCTTACTCTCTTCCTGCAAAACTCCGTCAAAGGACACTCGTCACACTTGGGATTTCTCGAGTCGCAGAATGAACGGCCGAGATCCACTGCCATGTGTCCGAGCCCTATCCAGGAACTCTCGGGGAACACTTCGCATATATCCTTCTCGACCTTCAGAGGGTCCGTATTGTCTGTTATTCCGATCCTGTACATTACACGCTTACAGTGTGTATCAACAACGACCGCCGGGATGCTGTATATCTCACCGACGATGAGATTCGCGATCTTCTTCCCGACACCGGGACACTTCATGAGAGCATTGATATCAGCAGGAACTTCGCCACCCCATTCGGTACAGTACAGGTGAGCAAAAGTCTTGATGGACTTAGCCTTGGATTTATATAAACCGCACGGCTTTATAATGCGAATCAATTCATCTTCAGAAAGTGCATCTAATTCAGCCATCGTCGGGCATATCGTGAACAACTCGCCTGCAGTGATATTTACTCTTACATCAGTGCACTGAGCCGATAGAATTCCTCTGATTGCCAGGCGTTCCGGACTGTCAGAATCAAGCGAACATGCCGAATCAGGGAAAGCCTCTGACAAGGCCTTCAGCGTAAGGTCAGCAAGCTTGATGCGGTCGCTTTTCCTCATATATCAGTCTTTCTTGGGAGGAAGCGGGAACGAGAAGATAAACATCGCTCCGCCTAATTCACGGCTCTCTTCGAGCCTGATTGTCTGTCCGTGACCTGTCAGAACCTGCTTACAGATATAAAGTCCCAGACCGAAACCCTCCTGCTTACGTGAAGGATCTGCTTTATAGAAACTCTCGAACACTCTGGAACGCTTCTCCGGCTCTACTCCGGGGCCGGAATCCTCTACCGATATGTATCTGCAATGCTTCTTGTCGCTCTCGGACGAGATAATTATCTTGCCGCCGTCAGGCGTGAATTTTATTGCATTTGTAACAATGTTAAGCAGCACACGGCACAGCATTTGGATCTCACCGTAGACCTTAGTTCCGCCTTCTTCGTTGATCCTCGTCTCGACAGTTATATTCTTCGCGGCAAGCTGAGGCTCGAGACTCTCCACGAGCTCTTCAACCGCCTCCTTGATATCGAATTCGTCCATGAGATCGGGTTCAACATGCGACAGAGACGATGCCTCAGTCATGGAAACGACGAGACTTCTTATCTTATCGACCTCTACTTTGATCTTCGTCAGGTATTTCTCATGAAGTTCCGGAGGGATCGTACCGTCGATCATGGCCGTAACGAATCCGTTGATTGATGTCAGCGGCGTTCTGATATCGTGAGCAACGGAAGATATGAATACGGAGCGGTCATTCTCCTGGTTCTCGAGAGTCTCGATCATCGCATTTACATCTCTTGCCATTTCCGTAAGGTCTGACGAGAGCGTAAGCATTCCCGTACTGTCGCCTAACTGCGTGTATTTCTTATCGACTCTGACAGATAAATCTCCTTCAGATACCTTCGATACAGTTCTCGAGATATCTCTCAGAGGTCTTATCGTAAGTCCTACGAATCCGATAAACAATGCGATAGCGGCAACAAGTGATACCAGCGTAGGATATACGATGATCGACAGATATGTGCTTATAAAATTCGACATATCCATCTTACGGATTATGATCGAGTACATTCCCGTATCACCGATCTTCATACCGGTGAGTATCTCCGAAGAACTCGCCGTGAGCTCGCGGTAATCCTGCCAGATACCACCCTCCGCATTAACAGAAGCTATCGTCTCCGTGATCATCGCGTTCACCTCTTCGCCATAGTAAGCGATATCGTTGGCATAGCAGATGATGCCGTCTTCATCCACGATATAAGCCGCTGCTTTATCTTCTATCAGATGCGATGACAGATACAGATTGATAAGATCATCCTGCATCTCCTTGTCATCATAAGCCTCTGTAATCGACAGATAATCCACGCCTACGTCAGCACAGATGGAAGCAGTGTCAGCCATCGTGTTGTTGATGTATTCATTGCTGATACTCTGATAAGAAATAAAAATAAGCACGGCAAAAACAATCACTGTGCTTATTATCAGAAACGTATTTAAGAATACGGCGAAGTCGGTTGAGACTGACTTGTACTTATAGGAACTGATACCCATAATCACTTAGTCTCGAACTTGTATCCTCTGCTCCAGACAGTGCGGATGCACCAATCTCTCTCGACACCGGGAGTCTCGATTTTCTCACGGATTCTCTTGATGTGTACGTCAACGGTTCTGGACTCACCGAAGAAATCGTAACCCCAGACATTCTCGAGCAGCTGCTCTCTGGAATATACGCGGTTGGGATTCGAAGCAAGGAAGAAAAGAAGTTCGAGCTCCTTCGGGGGCATGTAGACTTCCTTTCCGTCAGCAGTTACAACATACTTTACCTTATCGATGGTAAGACCGGGGAAAGTTACAACATCAGTTGCCTTGTTATCATCACCGCTCTCGCCTTCAGCCTGACCGGCAGCAGCCTTCTCTGTTCTTCTTAATACAGCCTTAACTCTGGCGAGAAGCTCCTTCGGCTCGAAAGGCTTCGGAACGTAGTCATCAGCACCGAGTTCAAGACCTACGACTCTGTCGAGAGTATCGGTTCTTGCTGTAAGCATGATGATCGGAACGTCAGAGACTCTTCTTATCTCACGGCAGATGTCGTTACCGTCCATACCGGGAAGCATGAGATCAAGGATGATGATATCAGGCTTCGTTACATTGAATGTGGCAACGGCTTTATCGCCCTGCATGCAGGTAGCAACCTCATAGCCTTCCTTCTCGAAGTACAGCTTCTGAAGTTCGATGATATCTGCATCATCATCAATGATAAGAACTTTCTTTGCCATCAGAGTATCCCCCTTATTCTTGATTATTCGTACTCAAATGTTCAACTTCATCAGTGAAAGACTTGATATCGGTAAAGTCTCTGTAGACAGATGCAAATCTTACATAAGCGACTTTATCGAGTTTCTTAAGTCTCTCCATTACTATCTCGCCGATAGCGTTAGTCGAGATCTCGTGATTACGCTGATCATTCAGACTGTTCTCGACTTCATCGACTATCTTCTCGAGATTGGCATTGGAAACAGGACGCTTCGAACAGGCGGATGCAAGTCCTGCCATGAGCTTCTCCCTGGAGAAATCCTGGCGGGTGCCGTCCTTCTTAACGACCTTCATTCCCAACACTTCAGCGCGCTCCGTAGTGGAGTATCTGTATTCGCATTCGATACAGACTCTTCTGCGCCTAATGGCACGCCCCTCATCAGAGGGGCGTGTATCAATTACTTTATCGTTATCAGCTCCGCACTTAGGACACTTCATTACTGGTTATTGTCCTTGTTGCCAAACATGAACCAGGGCTTTGCAGTCCTCGGTGATGCAGGACCTTCGGATGCAGGTGTTACGTTAACCTGAGGCTTGCCGCCGTACTGTGAAGGAGCTGCAGGTGCGGGTGCAGGCTGGGAAGCCGGCATCTGATATGTATGTGTCTGTACAGGAAGAGGTGAAACGGGCTGTGCTGCAGGTGCCTGCTCGGGAGCAGATGCAGGAGCCGCCTCAGGTTCACGTGCTGCCTGTACTCTGGAAT
>CAMNNN010000185.1 GCA_946545505.1 uncultured Clostridia bacterium | reverse complement strand
TGTGCCAGTATGCCGTGCTTACCCATCTTTTCGCGAAGGTGAGCGGACTTGAGGTCGGAGAGTTCGTACATGTAATAGCAGATGCCCATGTTTATGACAGACATGTTCCAATTGTTAAGGAAGTTATAGAAAGACCGAAGTTCCCCGCGCCGAAGCTTGTAATCGACGACGGAATAACGGATTTCTATCAGTTCACTACGGACAATATCCGTCTTGAGAACTACGAGTACGGCGAGAAAGTAAAGAAGATACCGGTAGCGATCTGATATGAGAATAGTTTTCGTAAGGCATTGTGAACCGAATTATGAGATAGATTCCCTTACACCAAAGGGATGGCGCGAAGCAAATCTTCTTGCAAAACGCGTGAGTAATTGGAATATCGATGCCTTCTACGAATCCCCTCTGGGAAGAGCACACGACACTGCGAAAGTGTGCCTTGATGCACGCCGTGAATTAGGTAAGAACTCTGATGTCACCGTGCTGCCGTGGCTTAAGGAATTCTACTATCAGCTTAAGATGCCCGTAACAGGGGCCGATGCCATGTGCTGGGACCTGATGCCTTCATACTTTAACGGCAATAAGGAACTGCACGATAAGGATTCATGGTGTGATGCGCCTCTCATGGCGTCAGGCGATATCAGAAAAGAGTATGAGCACGTGACTAATGCTTTTGATTCTCTTCTTAAGGAATACGGTTACGAGCGCCTTGATGACGGTACATATAAAGTAAATGAGCATAATGACAAGACCATAGTAATGTTCTGCCATTTCGGTGTTACCTCGCTTCTTACGGGACACCTGACGGGAATCGCTCCCACGTGTCTTTGGCAGGGATTCTTTATGGCTCCTTCCTCGGTCACGATTATCGGCTCCGAGGAAAGAGAGCAGGGTACCGCATCTTTCCGTGTTCAGGAATTCGGTTCCGTGTCGCATCTTACTGACAATAACGAGCCCGTGTCTTCATCCGGGTATTTCGCGGAGGTATTGAACTTATGAGCATGACTGCCATCGCAGCTGTAGACTCCAACTGGGGTATAGGGTACAAGGGTGATCTTCTTATATCACTTCCTGAGGATCAGAAAGGCGTTTTCCGTAAGTATACGGCCGGCAACACTGTCGTATTCGGAAGAAAGACGCTGCTTACTTTCCCCGGCGAAAGGCTGCTGCCCAAGCGCGTGAATATAATCCTTACAAGAAATCACGATTATACCAAAGAGGGTGCGGTTATCCTTCATGACAGGGAAGAGCTTCAGGATTATATTGCAAGTCATCCTGATGAGAAGATCTTCCTTATCGGCGGCGAGACTGTTTATAAGTCGATGCTCGATCTGTGTGATGAGGCAATAATCACCAATATTCATAAGGAGTTTACTGCGGATGCATTCTTCCCGAATCTTGATGAGAATCCCGAGTGGGAGCTTGATCACGAGGAAGAAGATATAATGTCTGAAGCAGGAGTTGAATTTAACGTCAGATTCTACAAGAGAAAAAATTGACTAACGGTCAGAAATGTAGTAGCATAAGCGAAGTTAAGGAGAAGGTACTTGAAGACAATAGATCCGACAATCAAGAAAGAAACAGCTTTCATCGCGGGCATGACGCTTATCTTAAGCGCTTTGATGGAAGCTGTATTTCTTATTGTAGGAAGATGGGACCTTCCCGTATTATTCGGCAATCTTCTCGGATCAGGTGTAGGTATTCTTAACTTCTTCCTTATGGGAATCGGTCTTCAGAAGGCTCTTGATAAAGATGAGAAGGGCGCCAAGGCAACAGTCGCATTCTCTCATCAGTTAAGATTCTTTCTTATGGCATTGGCTCTGGTACTTGCAGGCGTTCTTGACTGCTTTAATCTCCTGTCTACGGTACTTGCTTTGTTCTTTCCGACGGCGGGGGTATATATGAGAGCATTCTCGGTTAATAAAGAGGCGAAGGAGGAAGCCGGAGAATGACTGTCCTTCTTCTGATACTTGCCATACTTCCGATAATCGCGGGCATAGTCATTAAGGTTATGTTTGTTCCTGCCTCTAACGGAATCGATATAACCGGAGCACATATATTTTTCACGATTGATCTGCCGTTCGGCGGACTTCCTATAAGCGAGTCCCAGATCAATTCATGGCTTGTTATCCTGTCACTGTTCTTCTTCTGTCTGTTCCTTACATACGGACTTAAGACAAAGGATATGAGTAAGCGTCAGATAGTTGCAGAGTGGATAGTGGAGAAGGTGGAAGGTCTTGTCAGATCGAACATGGGAGAGTTCTTCATGGGATTCGGTCCTTTCATCTGCGCCATCCTCGGATTGTCCGCATGCTCGAGCCTGCTTACGCTGGTCGGATTATTTCCGCCTACATCAGACATCAATATCGTCGGCGGCTGGGCAATGATGACATTTATCCTTATCACATACTATAAGTTCAAGGCCGGTCCTCTTATCTATCTTAAGAGCTTCGGAGAGCCTGTGCCTTTCCTCGCACCGCTTAATATTATAAGTGAAGTCGCGACACCTATTTCCATGGCATTCCGTCATTACGGAAATGTCTTATCGGGATCGATCATATCAGTGCTTATAGCTGCGCTGCTTACGACTCTTTCCCAGTTGATCTTCGGTAAGCTTCCGGGATTCCTCGGTGAATTCCCGTTCTTAAGAATCGGTCTTCCTGCGATCCTGTCAGTATATTTTGATCTGTTCTCAGGCGGACTTCAGGCATTCATCTTCTCCATGCTTACGATGCTCTATGTATCCGGAGGATTCCCTGAAGATGAATACTTCAAGCGTAAGAGACTTAAGGAAGCTAAGAAACAAAACAAACAAGCAATTGAGAATACGAACGGAGGTATTTGAAAATGTTGGAATTGGCAATCGGAATTATTCTCGGCGGTTGTGCACTCGGTGCCGGATGCGCGATGATCGCGGGTATCGGCCCCGGTATCGGTGAGGGTAACGCAGTAGCAGCAGCCTGTGAGGCTATCGGAAGACAGCCTGAATCCAGAAGTGCAGTTACGACCACGATGCTTATGGGATGCGCCGTCGCAGAGACAACCGGTCTTTATGCTCTTGTTATCGCGATACTGCTCATCTTTGTTGCACCCGGAAGATTCGTTAATATCCTTCTTGAGTCCATCGGATAATACTTATGAATAATCTCGATATTATTTCAGTTAATATCTGGCAGATACTCATATCCCTGTGTAATCTTGTTATCCTCTTTCTGATATTCAAGAAGTTCCTTTTCGCGCCGGTGAAGAAGATCCTTGCCAAGAGGCAGGCTGAGGTAGCTTCTGTTTACGATGAAGCTCAGAAGGAACACGACGACGCGATGGAGCTGAAGTCCTCATGGGACGAGAAGATGCGTACTGCTGACGAAGAGGCAGACAGGATAGTCAAGGAAGCTGTGGAGAAGGCAGAGAACCGTAATGAGGTTCTTCTGTATGAATCACGTGAGAAAGCTGAGAGCATTCTCCGTAAGGCTAAGGCTGAAGCGGAGAGAACCAAGGCAGACGCCGAGGAAGAGATCCGTAAGGAGATTGTTGATGTGTCGTCAGCTCTGTCTGAGCGTGTGCTCGGCCGTGAGATCAACATGGAAGACCACAGAAATCTTATTGATTCCTTCATTGATAATCTGGAGGATAAGTAATGAACGGCAGCGGAAAAGAATACGCGAGCGCTTTGTTCTCTATCATATTGGAGGGCGCA
>CAMNNN010000184.1 GCA_946545505.1 uncultured Clostridia bacterium | reverse complement strand
ATGTCCCTGTATATCAGACATCGACATACAAGCAGGACGGCCTTGGCAAGAACCGCGGCTGGGAATACAGCAGAACGGGCAACCCCACACGTGCCGCACTCGAGAAGCTGATTGCAGATCTTGAGGGAGGCGAATACGGACTGGCGTTCGCTTCAGGACTTGCGGCTATCAATACGGTTCTGTCTCTGTTTAAGTCGGGAGACAAGCTTATCGTTTCAGACAACATCTATGGCGGAACGTTCCGTATCCTCGACAATGTTTTTAAGAACTTCAACATCACTTACAAGATCGTAAACACATCCGACCTTGCTGCGGTCGAAGCAGCAATCGATGATGATGTTAAGGCGATCTACATCGAGACTCCCGCTAACCCTCTTCTTACGATCACGGACATCGAAGCCGTAAGCAAGATCGGTAAGAAATACGATAAGCTCGTTATCGTTGACAACACATTCCTTACGCCTTATCTGCAGCGCCCGATAGAGCTTGGTGCCGATATCGTCATCCACAGCGGCACAAAGTACCTGGGCGGACACTCCGACACCATTTCAGGGTTCGTAGTAGTCAATGACAAAGCACTCGCCGACAGGCTCTATTACCTCCAGAACGCCATCGGCGGAGTGCTCGCTCCCTGGGATTCATTCCTCCTCATCAGAGGCATCAAGACACTCGGCGTAAGAATGGACAGACATGTCGCGAACGCAGGCAAGATCGCACGCTGGCTCGCCGATTCAGGCTATGTGAGCAAGGTCTATTATCCCGGCCTTGAGACCGATCCCGGTTATGAGATTCAGAAGAAGCAGGCTGACGGTGCCGGTGCGATGATCTCGTTCGTATTAGATGAGAAGTACGACTACAAGAAGTTTTTTGAGGAGCTTAAGCTCATCACTCTCGCAGAGAGCCTGGGCGGCGTCGAGTCCCTTGTATGCCATCCCGCTTCCATGACTCACGCGGCTATCCCGGCTGACATCCGTAAGGAAGTCGGTATCGTGGATGAGCTCATAAGACTGTCGGTCGGTATTGAGGACGTTGATGATCTTATTGCAGATCTCAAGCAGGCAATCGCGAATTCGGCTAAGTGATGAGGTGGACGATATGAATAACGTTTATGAAGACATAAAGGATATGATCGGAAATACTCCGATCCTGAAGATAAACCATATGGGCGTTAAGCCCGGAGTAAACATTTATGCGAAGCTTGAACTTATGAACCCTGCAGGTTCGGTCAAGGACCGCGTAGGCGTGTACATGATCGAGGACGCCAGGAAGCGCGGAATCCTGAAGGAGGGCGGCACTATAGTAGATGCCACTGCAGGAAATACAGGCATCGGTATCGCGATTGCCGCACTTAACCTGGGATACAAGGTTATCTTCACGGTGCCCGAGAAGTTCTCTGTCGAGAAGCAGAAGGTAATGAAGGCTCTGGGGGCCGAGATCGTCCACACTCCGAGAGAATTCGGAATGCTTGGAGCGGAGAGCATTGCAGAAGAAATACTCGCGGGAACGCCGGGAGCTGTTTCGCTTCGTCAGTTCAGAAATCCGGCCAACCCCCTTGCTCATTACGAGACCACAGGTCCTGAGATCTACAGCCAGCTCGACGGGAAGATCGATTACTTTGTAGCAGGAGCGGGCTCCGGCGGAACCTTCTCCGGAGTAGTGAAGTACTTAAAGGAACAGAACAGCAATATCACAGGCGTACTTGCAGATCCTTACGGCTCGACCATCGGAGGCGGCGAACACTTCGACTACAACATCGAAGGCATCGGCAACGATTTCATCGCGGACACGATGGACATCACTCTCGTCGATAAGGTCATCAAGATCACGGACGACGAAGCGTTCGAGGCATCGCGGGAACTCGCGAAGAAAGAGGGAATCCTCGCAGGTTCTTCATCCGGTGCTGCACTCGCGGCATCACTGAAGCTCGCCGAGGAGATAGAAGAAGGAAATATCGTAACCGTCTTCCCGGACAGAGGAGACAGATACTTAAGCAAAGGATTATTCGACTGATGGAACAGGTCTTTGAACTTAAAAATGTCTATAAGACTTATAAGAACGACGGCAGGGAATTCGAAGCTCTTAAGGATGTGAGTCTGTCCGTCAACGAAGGTGAGATATTCGGCATAATCGGTATGAGCGGCGCGGGTAAATCAACACTCGTAAGAACACTTAACCGTCTCGAGGAAGTAACTTCCGGCTCGGTCAGCTTCTACGGTCAGGACCTGGCCTCACTCCGGCCCAAGCAGCTTAGGGAAGTGCGACACTCGATCTCGATGATCTTCCAGGGATTCAACCTTCTTAATCAGCGCACGGTCATCAGGAACGTGGAGCAGTCACTGAAGATAATCGGCATGCCCCGCGAGCAGCGCAGACAGAAGGCAGAGCAGATGCTTGAGGTTGTAGGCCTTCTCGAAAAGAAAAACGAGTACCCCGCACGCCTCTCGGGCGGCCAGAAGCAGCGCGTCGCCATCGCACGTGCACTTGCGGCAGATCCCAAGGTCCTCTTATGCGACGAGGCCACGAGCGCACTTGACCCGAAGATCACGGGCGAGATATTAGACCTTCTGAAGAAGATCAATGAAGAGCGTAAGCTGACGATAGTAATCATCACGCACGAGATGGCGGTAGTCGAGAAGATATGCGACCGCGTTGCCATCATCGACGACGGTAACCTCGCTGAGATCGGTGACGTAAAGGACGTGTTCTCGAACCCGCAGTCACAGGCTGCGAAGAAGCTCGTGTTCCCGGGTAATCCTTTCGAGGTGTCGGAGCCTGACGGGAAGGTGATAAGACTGGTCTTCGACGGGACACAGTCGAGTGTGCCGTTCATCGCGAACCTCGTGGAGAAGACCGGTATCAAGGTCAATATCCTGAGTGCGAATACGAAGAGCGTCGGCGGAATCGGTTACGGCCAGATGATAGTGGAACTGCCGAAGGACAGTAAGGACAGGCAGACCGCCGTCAACTTCTTCAAGGACGGCGGACTTTCTGTATCGGAGGTGAATTAAAGTGAGTGACTATATTAAAGATGCAATCATTACCGGTGTGTGGGAGACCTTCATCATGACGTTCTTTGCCTCGCTGTTCTCTTATGCGGTGGGACTTCCGCTGGGCGTTGTACTGTATTCCACTTCGAAGGGCAGGCTCCTCGAGAACCGCGCGGTAAATGCGGTTATAGGAACGATTGTTAATATCACGCGTTCACTGCCTTTTCTTATCCTGCTTGTACTGCTGATACCGTTCACGAGAATGATTGTCGGCAAGTCTATAGGAACTACGGCGGCTATCGTGCCTCTTACTATCGGTGCGATCCCGATCGTTGCCAGGATGGTGGAGGCTTCACTGAATGAAGTGCAGCCCGGTATCATCGAGGCGGCGACTTCGATGGGCGCGTCCCCTCTGTACACGATAATCCACTTTATCATTCCCGAGGCTATGCCCTCGCTGCTTCAGGGAGGTGCCATTAACATCGCGACTGTACTGGGCTATTCCGCGATGGCGGGCGTTATCGGAGGCGGCGGCCTCGGCGCGATAGCACTGCAGTACGGCTACTACCGTTATGACAAACCTGTGCTGTGGACTACGGTCACGCTTCTTATCATCATGGTAATGCTGATCCAGGAATTCGGAATCAGATTATCTAAGAAACACAGAAAAACATAATTACCGGATTAACGGGACAGTAAACAGAAACTGTCCCGTTTTATATTGACGGCAT
>CAMNNN010000183.1 GCA_946545505.1 uncultured Clostridia bacterium | reverse complement strand
AGGGGCGGTCTTTTTGTTATAATTTATTCGTTAAGCCTCCATAGTTTAATGGATAGAACAGCAGTTTCCGGTACTGCTGGTACGGGTTCGATTCCTGTTGGAGGTGCCAGTCGCTCGCAAACCCTGCGCTTGGCCGCGAACAGTGCGCTCGCTGCGCTCCGCAACTTGCAGCGCAGGGGTTTGCTCACTCCACTTGGGAAGGGGGTCTTATGGGAAGAACTGTTATTAAAGATAAGACCTTTGATGAGGAAAGAGCGCTTTACGGAAGTGTTGATGTTTCGGTCGAGAACTGCAGATTCGACGGGCCTGCTGACGGAGAGAGCGCTCTTAAAGAAAGCCGTCATGTAGAAGTAAAAGACACATTTTTCAATTTGAGATACCCTCTGTGGCATGTCGATGATCTTAAGGTCGACGGATGCGTTATGACCGACACCTGCCGCGCTGCTTTGTGGTATACGACCAATGCGTCGATCACAAACTCCAAGCTTCACGGTATCAAGGCTCTTCGCGAGTGCAAAGACATCACCATGGAGAACTGCAGTGTCATTTCCCCCGAGTTCGGCTGGTCTGTAAGCGGCATTAAGATGAAGGACACTTCCGTGCAAAGCGAGTACTTCATGATGAGGTCGGATCATCTTAATTTCGACGGGGTGTCGCTTAACGGCAAGTATTCTTTCCAGTACATTTCCGACTCGGTCTTCGAGAACTGCACTTTCGATACCAAGGATGCTTTCTGGCATGCGAAGAACGTGGTTGTAAGAGACAGCGCAATTAACGGCGAGTATCTTGCCTGGTACTGCGAGAATGTTACTTTCGAGAACTGCACCATAAAGGGGACGCAGCCACTTTGTTACTGCAAGGGGCTTAAGCTTATTAAGTGCCGTATGGAGGATGCGGACCTGGCTTTCGAGAAGTCTGATGTGGAAGCGCTGATAACGACGCCCGTGATAAGCATCAAGAATCCGCGAAGCGGCATGATCACGCTCCCCAAAGCAGAAGAGCTCATATTAGACGACGAGACTTCAACGGCCAGGATAATTCAGACGAGGGTTTGATATGGATTACAAAGTTCTGATGATCGACGATGATAAGGTTATCGCGCAGTCCACTGCGGAGTACTTTAATATGTTCGATCTTAAGACGGCGTTCGTCACAAGTTACGAGGAGGCGGTCGCGTTTCTTGAGAAGAATACCGTGTCGCTTCTGCTTCTCGATATAAACCTGGGCGATAAGTCGGGCTTTGATCTGTGTAAGCAGGTGCGTGAGAATTACGACATGCCTATCCTCTTTGTAAGTGCGCGGACATCTGACGACGACGTTCTCATCGCGCTTAATATCGGCGGTGACGACTACATCAAGAAGCCGTACACATTAAGTATCCTGCTTGCCAAAGTTAAGACTATCCTCTCGCGCTATGAGAAGGCGGCTTCCGCTGCTTCTACTGCCCCCGCGTCGAAAAGCATATCATACAGTCTCTCCGACGGCATAACACTTGATACCAATACACACAAGCTTAAGGTTAACGGCGAGGCGGTAAGCCTCAAGGATATGGAGTATAAACTGCTCTTGTATCTTCTGGAGAACAGAGGACGTGTGGTTACGAAGGACGAGCTTCTTAAGAACGTGTGGGATGATGAGTTTACAGGCGAAGGCACGATTGCTGTTCATATAAGACATTTAAGAGAGAAGATAGAGAAGGACCCGAAGGAGCCTCTTGTTATCAAGACCATCTGGGGCGTAGGGTATATCCTCGATGCGTAAGTTCTATAAGATCATAATTCTTATTGCCGCAGTGTACCTCATAGGTATAGCGGCATTCGCTTTCTTAAGCGGCAGGAAGATCGGCAGTTCCTCCATAAGCGAACAGGATGTGCTGCTTCTTAACGACATAGCATATGCAGTGAAGGAGAACGGTGAACTTGAATCTATTGAGAGTGATAAGGATTTTGTTGTCACGGATACTGCCGGGAATGTTATCTACGCCTCGAACGGGGAGATGGAAGGATCTGTTACTGTTCAGACAGCGATAAAGAACCGTTATCCGTACGTTGGAATTTTGAGCGGCGACAGGCTCATGGGATATGCGGTTCTTATAGATGACGGCGCAGCTGTCTATAGCAGCATGAGGCTTACCCTAATAGTATGCCTCTCTCTTGCAGGGATGCTTATAATTCTGGGAGCCATCATTCTTGTTACATACATGGACAGGAACCTCATCACGCCATTTAAAAAGATGGAAGGCTTCGCGAGCAAGGTTGCTGAGGGTAATCTTGACGAGCCTTTGGAGATGGACCGTCACAATGTATTCGGTAAGTTCTCTGAAAGCTTCGATATCATGAGGACGGAGCTTAAGACATCGCGTGAGAGGGAACTTGCCTTGCAGAAGAAAGAACGCGAGTTGGTTGCCTCACTAAGTCATGATCTGAAGACGCCTATCACAGGAATTAAGCTTACTACCGAGCTTCTAAAGGCAAAGCATGAGATGAGCGCTTCTTCCGGGGAGGACCCGGAGATTGAGAAGCTTAATAATATCTGGCAGAAGGCGGATGAGATCGATAATCTCGTATCCGATCTGTTCTCGTCGACCTTGGATGATCTTGGTGAGTTTAAGGTCAGCTGCCGTGATGAAGAGTCGGGCGTTATCAGCGATATCATCAGGCGCTACGATGACAGGGCTATGGTTACTGAAGGCGATTTGCCGAAGGTTATCATCAATGTCGATGTTAAGCGCTTAAGCCAGGTAATAGGTAATATAATCACGAATTCATATAAGTACGCCGGCACGAAGATAGACGTGTCGTACGGCCTTATAGACGGATTTCTGGAGATGAAGATAAGAGATTACGGTCCGGGTGTTCCGGAGGATGAATTAAGCCTGATCGCGAATAAGTTCTACAGAGGAAAGAACTGGCGTGAGAGTGAGCAGGATGGAAACGGACTGGGACTTTATATCGCTAATACATTGATGCAGAAGATGAACGGAGAGCTGATCCCTGAAAGCCGGGACGGATTCATAGTCACCTTGCTGATTCCATTAAGCTGATAACATATAACAAGGGCTGTCCTCATAAGAAGACAGCCCTTACCGAAACAACTATTTATGTAATTAGCTTCGCGTGTGTATCAATATAAACCTGTTATATCAGGGGTTTACTTGATAGAAAGCACAAATTGATGCCCACTCAGGGGTAGAAAGGAAGAAATCCAGAACCGATTCTCTTGATGTTCCGTCCTTAAGTGCTCCTGTCCAGACTGCTGTTTCACCTGCACTCGGAACTCTGTGGTACAGATCATTATACAGTTCAAGAACTAATTCTTCTTCAGTAAGCTCGCCGGGATTAAACTCCTGACTCCTAATGATACCGCGAACAACGTCAGCACCTGTAGCTCCCTGATTCATGAGCTGATCTACCCAGTAATCGCGTCCTGTAACATCATATGTTCTTCCGAGGATTCTCTCATACAGATTCTCAACAAAAGCATTTACAGACATCTGCCTAAGCTGCTCAGGTGTCAATGAAGGGGAATCGGAAGAATCGCCTGAATCTGAATAGGGAACTACGTAGAGGTCATACCATCCACCATTATCCGAAATCTTGATAACTAAATAATCAACATCTGCCTCCCAAGGACCATTATCCAAGTTGTGATAGGAATTGTTGTACATTCCTTCTTCATCACAAAATACGATATACGAGTAGTCACGTCCTTCTGATTCAT
>CAMNNN010000182.1 GCA_946545505.1 uncultured Clostridia bacterium | reverse complement strand
TCGAGGATGCTCTTAATGCTACTAAGGCTGCAGTTGAAGAGGGTATCGTTCCCGGCGGCGGAACGGCTTACATCAATGCTATTCCCGCTGTAAAGGCTCTGCTTGATTCTTCTGAGGGCGATGTTAAGACAGGTGTATCCATCGTAATGAGAGCTCTTGAGGAGCCTGTTCGTCAGATTGCTGCCAATGCAGGACTTGACGGAAGCGTTATCGCAGAGAAGATTAAGAATTCCGAGAACGGTGTCGGATTTGATGCTCTTAACAACCAGTATGTTGATATGTATGAAGCAGGTATCGTTGATCCTGCCAAGGTCACAAGATCAGCTTTGCAGAATGCAGCATCCGTATCTGCAACACTTCTTACAACAGAAGCTCTTGTAATCGATATTCCTGAACCGGAACCTGCAGCTCCCGCAGCTCCGATGTATTGATAAAGGAAAGTAATATCGTATAATTAAGCGGTCATGTGAAAGCATGGCCGCTTTAATGATTTAAGGAGAATTATGGACGATCTATTCTTTGAAAGAACAGTGAAGAGGGACAACGGAAAGCTCGCCAAGATCTTTCCCGTTGTTTCCATAACCGCGCTGGTTATCTTCGCAGTATTTCTTAACGGAATACCTATCCTGTTCGGATACAATATCATTTACTTTACAGGTATGGTTACATTCGGTCTGGCATATCTGGAATACAGACTCATCAAGTCTTTGAATATTGAATACCAGATCGAGATCACTAACGATAATTTCCAGGTATCAAAGATCACAAACGGTAAGAAGATAGAGCCTCTTGCTGATTTTTCAATCAAGGATTGTGAGAGCATCGGCCCCATTACATCCGATAAGTTCAATGATGATATTGAACAGGTCGAATATGCTCTTAACTGTACATCCAAAAGGAACTATGAAGTTTCCGATGATATATGGTATGTATTCCTTACACAGGAAGGTGTGAAGTACATTATAGTTTTCGATTATGACAGTGAAATGTACCCTATATTCAGACGATATAATCCCAGAGGAACGCTGAGACAAGATGCCTGAATATACTGAATTAAAGTTCTATACCAAGAGCACGGATTGCGGTACCGACAGCTGTCTGGCACCTTATGTGCTGTTATCTGATCTGCAGGAAACTGCTGATAAAGGGGCGGCCGATACAGGCTGGAGCAGAGAAGCCATAGGCGAGTATGACTGCTGCTGGATAGTGTTAAGGTGCCGCTTAAGTATAAAGAGACTCCCTTCATGGAAGGAAGAATTTACTATTAGAACATGGTCCTGCGGTGCCAAGAAACTCTTTTTCGACAGAGAGTATGAGGTGTATGACAGTAACGGGGAGTGCATTGTAAGTTCTACTTCCGTGTGGATCCTTGCCCAGAAGGAAACACACCGCCCCGTTTTTCCTTCGTCCCTTGATAAACTTCCGCAAAGATTGAACCAGTTGGACAAGATGGCTCTCGGGGAGCCTTGTCCCAAGCTCAAGATTCCTGTCCCGGATGATGGAGAAAAGCCAGTAATCACCAAATACGCTGATTATACCGAGCTTGACCATAACCATCATGTAAACAACACCAGGTATCTGGCATGGATCTATGATGCCTTATTTAAGGGCGGATATGATATTCACGGAGTGTGTGATATCAACATTAATTACATTTCCGAGGTAAAAAGCGGCCAGAAGGTTGATATTTATATTTCAAAGTGTGACGAAGGCCTTTGTGTGTATGGATTAAGGGATGAGGATTCCGGGGTCTTTGTTTGTGAAATAAGATTTCGCAATTAATATATTTATATTATAATAAACGTTGATGTGCAATTTTTAACGGAGGCACTTTATGATTGAGATTAACAACCTGGTAAAGAGATACGGTGACATCAAAGCGGTCAACGGTATTTCTTTTACGGTTAATGACGGTGAAGTTCTCGGCTTCCTGGGCCCCAACGGTGCAGGTAAGTCTACGACTATGAATATCATCACGGGGTATTTATCCTCGACGTCAGGTTCCGTAAAAGTTAACGGTCACGACATTCTTGAGGAACCCGAAGAGGCTAAGAAGTGTATTGGTTATCTTCCTGAGCAGCCGCCTTTGTATTTTGATATGACGGTTCTGGAGTATCTTAACTTCATATGCGATCTTAAGAAGGTTCCGAAGAAGGACAGGAAGGAGCAGCTTGCTTCCATTCTTTCCATGATCAAACTGGTCGATATGGCCGACAGACTTATCGGTAACCTGTCTAAGGGATATAAGCAGAGAGTCGGTATCGCTCAGGCTCTAGTAGGTAATCCCGATATTCTCATTCTCGATGAGCCTACGGTAGGTCTCGATCCTAACCAGATTCTTGAGATCAGAAAGCTCATCAGAAAGCTTGCAGATAATCACACGGTTATCCTGAGTTCCCACATTCTGTCTGAGATACAGGCAGTATGTGACAGAGTGGTAATAATAAACCAGGGTAAGGTAGCCGCTATCGATACGATTACGGATCTGTCCAGCAGATTAAGCGGTTCCACCAAGTTGTCACTCTCATTCAAGGGACCTGTTAAAGAAGTAGTCAACAAGTTGAAGTCCATTCCGGGCGTAAATAACGTAGTATCTGTTGTTTCCAATGACGATGTTGCCATTCATCAGGTTGAGATCACGGCAGACAGCAGTGTCAAGAACGATGTCCGCTCATCCGTATTCTATGCGATGAGTAAGGGCGGTTGGCCTATGCTCGAGTTCAGATCAATGGATCCTTCACTCGAAGAAATCTTCCTGTCGATTACATCGGCCTGATTAACGGAGGTAAAGTCAGTATGTCAGCGGTTTATAAGAGAGAATTAGCTTCATATTTCCGATCACCCGTCGGTTATATTGCTTTAGCATTATTCTCATTCCTGTCGGGTTTTGTATTTATTAATCAGTACGGTGACGGTTCAGTTAACATCTCAAGTGAGATTATGTCCCTGTGCTCATTCTTCGTAGTTATCATTCCTGTCATTACGATGGGTCTTTTCTCAGAAGATAAGAAGAGGGGAACAGAAGTACTGTTCTATACAAACCCGGTTTCAATGTTTGAAGTTGTACTCGGTAAGTTCTTTGCAGCACTTACACTAATCGGTATCCTCTTCCTCAACGTAATCCTTCACATGATCATTACGGCTGCATCAGGCGGCGTGGTCAATATCGGATCCTGGGGTTCGGTAATCGTTTATTTCTGCCTCGCGATACTCTTCACATCAATCGGTATCCTTGCTTCAGCACTTACTGATACTCAGATTATCTCTGCAATCGTCAGCTTCGTAACTATCCTTGTTATACAGCTCCTGCAGACTATAAGCACAATTGCTTCTTCGGCTTTTGCTTCATTACTTTCTTCTTCTGTATTGGAACTTGAGCCTGAGAAGGTTAATAAAGCTTCCACTAACCTTGCAGCTGCGATAGCATGGCTGAGCCCTTTCTCCAAGACACAGGATTTCAGATACGGCGTATTCTCAATCGCTCCGCTGGTATTCTGCATTTCCATGGCACTTGTCTTCCTGTTCCTGACATACAGGATCCTTGAGAAGAAGCGCTGGTCACAGAATTAATTCGAGGGTAGTAAAGATGAGTAAAGATAACAAGAATTCCAATACATCTGCCAAGGCAGAGAACATCACTAAGAAAGATAACAAGAAGTCTAAGGTTCAGACCGATGCCAGAGCAGGGAAGCTTAAGCTCTTCTCCATAAGTTCATTTATCATCCTTCT
>CAMNNN010000181.1 GCA_946545505.1 uncultured Clostridia bacterium | reverse complement strand
ATGCTCGAGAGGCATCTGATCCCTGTCATAAACGAGAACGACACGGTATCCACTAACGAGATCTGGCACAACGGAACCTTCGGCGATAACGATACTTTATCGGCTGATGTAGCCATCCTGATGAATGCGGATCTTCTTATTATCCTGTCTGATATCGACGGACTTTATACGGGCAACCCGAGAGAGGACGCGAATGCGAAGCGTATCTCATACGTGGAAGATATCACGGACGAGATGCTCGGTTTCTCCAAGGGTGCGGGAAGCAAGCTCGGTACAGGCGGTATGTACACGAAGACCACGGCGATGCAGATGGTAACCGGCAAGGGTATCAACGGCGTAATCGCTTCCGGTTCGCAGCCTCAGGTTCTCGAGCAGATCCTCGACCAGGATGATATAGGAACCTTCTTCGCAGCTAAGTAAATAATATATCGAAAAACAATAAATTCTTCTTGCAAAACAATATTGAGTATGCTACTATGATGTCATAAGAGCATGCTCAATTCTTTTTTGAGGAGGATTCAGGGATATGAAATACAATGACGGGATCATAAGATGGTCAAAGATAGCGACGGTCTTATTTATCGCGATAGTAGTGGTGGCAGATATATTCGGTGTGCCGATCGCGAAGTACGTAACCTACACTTACGCGGAGCAGACGGGCGATATGCCCAAACTGGTTATGACGCTTGTCTGGTATCTGGGAACGGTCGGTGCTTATGTGATACTTCTGAGTATATTCAAGCTTCTTGCCAACATGAGTAAGGATGTCGTGTTCGACAGAGCCAATACGAAGCTTATGAATATCATCGCATTAGCACTAATCGGAATCGGTATCGTCTGTGCAGCGGCAGGGTTTGTCTGGATCGGACTTTGCTTCCTGACTATAATCGCTTTGTTCATGGCACTCGTCGTCCTGTGTGTCAGAGTGGTATTCGACAAGGCTATAATAATGAAGGAAGAGATGGATCTTACTATCTGATGAAGGGAGGAGAACAAAATGATCATCGTAAATCTTGATGTAATGATGGCTAAGCGTAAGATCTCCTCCGGAGACCTCGCGCAGAAGGTAGGGATCACACCGGCCAATCTGTCGATTCTGAAGAACCAGAAGGCCAAGGCCGTGAGATTCTCGACGCTGAACGATATATGTAAAGCTCTGGACTGTCAGCCCGGAGATATACTCGAGTATCGTGAAGACGAAGAATAAGTATGTGAATGGGATATGGAATAGGGATGATAAAGGCGGGAAGTTCCCGCCTTTATCATTTCTTTTGTTTCTTCTTTATTAACAATTGCCGTGTGTTTCACTATCTTAGCCGTGTTAGAATGAATTATGGCTTGGTTTGTTGTGACAGTATCACTCTTCGCGGTAGTGATGATTCTTTGTCTCGTCCGCACGAGAAGGAGCGAGAAGGAGATCGCACCCTATGTTGAGCATTGTCTGTTTTGGCTGCTCGTGCCGATCATGTCCAACATTGTAATTGCCGTAAGTGACGACACTGCAATCTGCAGATTGTGTTTCACCATCTATTTCATCAGTACGACGATTCTTCTTTACTACTTCATGGACTTCTCTTTGAAGTTCTGTAATGCTGATTTTAAACTCCCGTTCACGAGAAATCTGATCCTCGGACTTGTCTCGTTTGATACTATCAGCGTTTCTCTTAATCTTCTGTTCGATCATGTGTTTGCAGTAACCACCGAGGCAGCGGCAGACGGAAGCATTGATGTAGTGTTCCACTCTCTGTGGTATCACAAGATCCATCTTCTTATCTCGGCTGTTCTTCTTGCCATCTCATTGGTTACACTGGCAGTTAAGTGTTTCAAGACATCCAAGCTTTACAGAGACCGTTATCTCATAATTCTTCTGTCTACCATCGGTACATCTGTATGGGAGTCATTTCACGTATTCACGAACGGTATAGTTGACGAATCAATTATCGGCATATGCGCGATGGGTTTGTTCATCTACATTTATACTATGGAATATGTTCCTTCGATCCTTATGGATGAGATGAAGAAGACGGTTCTTGCCACAGTATCTGACGGTATCCTGTTCTTCGATGAGGACCGTAACTGCATTTACATAAATTCTTCCGCATCACTTCAGCTCGGACTTGGCCTTGATGAGACAGGCCCGGCTTTCGAGAAGCTGCTTGCTCTTACAGGAGAAGACCGCGAGGAGTCCGGTAACTACTTTTCCAAGGTGCTCACCTGTACCAAGATCGAGGACGGCGAGGAGTATATCTACGACATAGAGTTCCACAAGCTCCATGACCTTCAGGGTAAACTTATCGGTTCGTTCGCGAAGATCTCAGACATGACTGAGAGATCCAAGAGAGAGAAGCTTAACAGGTTCCTTGCAACTCACGATAAGCTTACAGGCGTATATAATGCAGACCGTCTGAATGAATCGATCAGAGAAGTTCTTCAGGAGAATCCCGACAAGTCGTTCTACATCCTCGCATCCGATATCAAGGAGTTTAAACTGGTTAATGACAGATACGGAAGAGAGTTTGCCGACAGACTTCTCATCAGAATCGCAGGCATGATCAAGGAGAGGGTTACATCGCCCACCACCCGTTACGGAAGAATCGGATCCGATAAGTTCGGCATCCTTATTGAGAAGGATAACTTTGATGAAGAAGCAATCGTATCGGCGATGCGTGAAGTTCCGAATGTTGAAAAGAATCTTGTAGTTCCGATCATCGTTCATGTAGGCGCGTATGAGATAGAGGATAAGAATATGCCTATTTCCGCGATGTTCGACCGTGCGTTTATCGCGATTGCCCAGGTCAAGCAGGAAGCGGAGATCAAGATATCCTACTATGAAGATGATTCCAGAGCCGCCCTGCTGTGGGACCAGAAGGTTACCGAGCAGCTTGATAATGCCATACTTACAGGTCAGATCGTTCCTTATCTGCAGGCTCAGGTAGACCGCGACGGCAAGGTCGTAGGCGCTGAGGTTCTCGTAAGATGGATCCATCCCGATGAGGGATTTATGCCTCCCGGGAAATTCCTGTCCATACTTGAGAAGAACGGAAGGATCTCCAAGATAGATCAGTACATCTGGGAATGTGCCTGCAGGATTCTGAGAAGATGGTCGTTCGAAGGCAGGGATGATCTGTATCTTTCAGTTAACATTTCCCCTAAGGACTTCTATATGCTGGATGTTCCGAAGTACATTATGGAATTGACCGATAAGTACGAATTAGACAGAAAGCGTTTAAGACTTGAGATCACCGAGTCGATCATGATGGAAGACATCGATGAGAAGCTTAAGACGATAGATAAGTTAAGAGAGGCCGGATTCATAGTTGAGATGGATGATTTCGGAAGCGGATATTCATCACTCAACATGCTCAAGGATATGCCTGTTGACGTATTGAAGCTCGACATGGTATTCCTTAAGGATACGGCACACGATGATAGGACTAAGAAGATCATGTCCCTCATCATCGACCTCGCGAAGAGTCTCGACGTTCCCGTTATTGCTGAGGGAGTAGAGACAGTCGAGCAGGTCGACTTCCTTGCCAAGATGGGCTGTGATTACTTCCAGGGTTATTACTTCGCCCGCCCGGTAAGCTTAGATGAGTATGAGAAGAGGAATCTTACCTCGGCATCATAAATAAGGATCCTAATTTATAACATAAGGAGAAAAGAACATGGCAAACAAGTATGAAGGCACACAGACCGAGAAGAATCTGCAGGCAGCATTCGCAGGTGAGAGCCAGGCA
>CAMNNN010000180.1 GCA_946545505.1 uncultured Clostridia bacterium | reverse complement strand
GTGTTAGCAGCCTTCGCATGGTTTATGGCCTCAACAGTCTGAGGCATCACGCCGTCATCGGCCGCAACTACAAGGATAGCAATATCCGTTACCTGTGCACCACGGGCTCTCATCGTCGTAAACGCTTCGTGACCCGGAGTATCAAGGAATGTGATCTGTCTTCCCTTGACTCTTACGGTATAAGCACCGATCTTCTGCGTGATACCGCCGGCCTCGCCCGAAGCAACGGAAGATGCACGGATCTTATCAAGAAGTGATGTCTTACCATGGTCAACGTGACCCATAACAACGACAACAGGAGGTCTTGTCTCCATATTCTCGGTGATCTTATCGTCATCATCATCAAGAAGGATGTCCTCCTCAGTCTTCTCCTCGAGAAGTGTGGCATTGATGCCGAATCCGTCTGCAAGAAGACATGCCGTATCGAAGTCAAGCTCCTGGTTGATGGTTGCCATAACTCCGAGCTTAACCATGAGTTCCTTGATAACATCCGAAGACTTCTTGCCGATACCCTCGGCAAATTCCTTAACCGTGATGAACGGAGGAATCTGAATATCTGTGATCGTCTGCTCGACTACAGCTTCCTCGAATGAATTCTTCTTCTTTTTCTTTCTGCCGTATGAATAATCATCATACTCTTCGTCGCCCTGCATGCGGCCGTTATTATACTGACCGCCACGGTTCTTGAGACGTCTGTCACCATTACCGTTCTGTCTCTCGCGGTCTCTGTCGTCGTGCTTCTTATCGAATGCGGACTTCTCTGCATACGATGTTCTGCTCTTCTTAATATCCTCTATGGGAGAATCGCTCTTAGGCTTTGAAGCTCTTCTTGCAGAAGGATGGTTATTACCGCCCTCTTCATCCTTGTCCTTGGCAAAGCCCGATCCGGATGCAGGTCCTCTTCCGGGACCTCCTGCCTTATAACCGCCCTGACCCTGAGGTCTCGGACCTCTGTTCTGGGCACCGCCTCTGTTATAACCGCCGCCCTGATATCCGCCGTTTCTGTTGCCGTATCTTCTGTCCGGAATAACAGTTGAAGTTCTTACTGTCTCGGGCATCGCAACAACGGCAGAGGATATCTTGGTTCTGTCAATACCGGAAGATGCAGGAGCTTTCTTCTCCTCCTCCTTAGGCTCCTCCTTTACGGGAGCAGCAGGCTCTTTAACCTCAGCCTTAGGCTCTTCCTTCTTAACTTCTTCCTTCTTAGGCTCTTCCTTCTTGGGCTCCTCTTTCTTAGGCTCAGGCTTGACCTCGGGCTCCTCAGCCTTCTCGCTCTTCTTGGGAGCCTTGGGCTTCTCTTCAGCCTTCACCTCAGTCTCAGCCTTCTTTGCAGGCTTCTTGGCAGGGGCTTTAGCAGCCTCCTCGGAAGCCGGAGTCTCCTGATTCTGGGCAGGCTTCTTAGCGGCCTTAGCCTTAGGGGCTTTGACCTCCTTTACTTCCTCCGCCTTTACCTCGGGAGCGGGTGTGGTCTCAGGTGCAGCAACAGACTTGGGTGCCTGCTCGGTTACCTCCGGTTCAGAAGACTTCTTCTTATGGACTCTCCTTACACGAAGCTCCTTGGCACCGGAAACTCCTTTGCTTATTACCTGTGATTTATTATCCTTATCGGAATTCTCACTCATCAATGAATATCCTCCTTGTTATTCTACTTCAGAAAGCATATCGGACAGTTTGTCCGCGAACCCCTGATCCGTTATGGCTATCAGCGCCCTGTCGGGTTTGCCGATTGCCTGTCCAAGCTGAGCCTGGGTACTGAAACTGTATGCATCCGGAAGACCGGCATCCAACCTGTTTCCTTCATCGAGAAGCCTTGATAAGGTGTTTCTCGATATATCCGAAGCAAGTATCAAAAGCTTAACCTGTCCTCTTCTGACGGCTGCCGTAACCTGGTCAAATCCCGATACGACTTTGCCTGCTCTGTAAGCGAGACCAAGAAACTTTAATATGTTCAATTCGTCTCGCAAAGCTTCAGTATCTCCTGTGCTAATGCCGTAAGCTCCTCTTCGCTCGTATCAGCTCCGAGTCCCTTTGAGATCCGGTGAGCCTTGAGCTCTATCTTGATGCATTTCTCATCCTTGCAAAGATAAGCTCCTCTTCCCGGCATCTTCCCCGTAGGATCACAGACCAAAGTACCGTCATCCTTAAGCGTTACGCGAACCAGATCTCTCTTGTCGCGTCTCGTTCTGCAGCTGACGCACATTCTCTGGGGCTGCTTCTTGGGCTTAAGATTCGTCATTCTTCAGACTTCTCTCCGTCTTCGTCTTCTGCCTTGGCAACAGTAAACTTATCAATAACGGACTGAGTTGCCTCTGAAGCATCATCCGACTCTCTCTTAATATCGATTCTGTAGCCTGTAAGATGAGCAGCAAGTCTTACGTTCTGACCCGATCTTCCGATAGCGAGATTGAACTGCTGGTCGGGAACGATAACCTTGGCATAACGCTCAACATGACCGTCTTCCTTGGTCGTAACCTCTGTATCCACTCTTACTGCCTTTGCAGGCTGAAGTGCTTCACTGATGAACAGAGCAGGATCCTCGTTCCAATCGATGATATCGATCTTCTCTCCTCCGAGCTCGTTCATGATCGTCTGTACTCTCTGGCCTCTGGGACCTACGCAGGAACCCTTGGCATCAATGTTCTCATCTCTTGAATAAACGGCAACCTTGGATCTGGAACCGGGCTCTCTTGTAACACCCTGGATGATAACCTCACCTGACTTAACCTCAGGGATCTCAAGCTCGAAAAGCTTCTTAACAAGCTCGGGAGCCGTTCTTGAGATGGTGATGGAAGGACGGTCATTGTGCTCCTCCACCCTGAGAACAAGGAACTTCATAGTTCTGTTTACTTCGTAGTTCTCGCCTCTGATCTGTCCGTTTCTGGGAAGGACAGCTTCAGCGTGGTCGATATCAACATAAACGTTTCTGGCATCCTTTCTTACGATGACGCCTGATGCAAGCTCGCCGATCTTTCCGGAGAACTCGTCATTGATCCTCTTATACTCAGCACTTCTTACCTTCTGAGAGATAGCACTCTTGGCTGCTGTAGCAGCAAGTCTTCCGAGCTTGTCGGCATCAAGGCCGTACTCAAGAAAGTCACCGAGCTCAACATCGGGATCGGCAGCCTTAGCTTCTTCAATGGATACTTCGTTAACGGGATCTTCAACCTCGTCAACTACTTCCTTCAGCTGGTAAACATATATCTCACCGGTCTCGCGATCGATCTCAGCCTCAACCGTCTCGATGATTCCGGCACTTGAGAACTCACGCTTATAAGCTGTGACCATTCCGTCCTCAACAGCCTTGATGAGTTCTTCTTCGTCAATTCCTCTTTCTCTTGCCAGAAGCTTGATAACGTCAAGAACATTATCTCTGGGCTCCTCGTGAGTCTCCTTCTTCTTTGCCATGTTATTTACCTCCCAAAATTAAAAAACTATGTGTCTGACGGCTTTACTGATATCTGATATCGAGAGCCTTACCTGATTCTTGTCTTCCTTCTCGAAGACGATGCTTTCACCTTCTGCCGATACGATAGTTCCCGTAAAGCTCTTATCTCCATACTCATCGGCTTTAAACAGATTTACATCTATCGGCTCGCCTTCATATCTTATGTAGTCCGAGATATCCTGAAGCGGTCTTGTAAGTCCGGGAGAACTTACCTCAAAGTAATCTGCGTCGTGATGCATCTTCTCGTCCAGGATAGGATCTATCACCTTGCTGAAGGCCTCACAATCATCAGTCGA
>CAMNNN010000179.1 GCA_946545505.1 uncultured Clostridia bacterium | reverse complement strand
ACTTCGCACTTAGCCATTCGGATACACCTCCTATCTTTTCTTCTTAAAACGCAAGAGAGATAATACCACAGGGGAAATCAGTTTGCAACCTCAAAATTCCCTGTTTTATTAATCCGAGAATACACGCCTTACACTGACGATTCGGGATGCGATATCGCTGTCGGCGGTAAACTCGCGAAGTCTGATGGTCGTTCCTGCGGAAGAGCGCATCAGCAAAGTACCCGTATCGGTGCACAAAGCCGCTTCATAGTCTCCTGAGGCGACGTTAGACGACAGGAAGACTATGTCTCCGGGAATTATCGACTCGATCAGCAGGTCGCCCGTTACGACGTCATATTCGAGCGGTACGGCCGTTCCTGCCTCCATCTGCTCCTCGATAGTCCTCGGCATCACGATACCGTTAACGCACGAACACACGTAGATAAGGCCGTTCATGGATATTCCCTGCTTAGTTATACCGTTCTCGAAATACATCGCATTAACCAAAGACAGCGCGGAAGATACGAAGTAACGGCTCGATACTACCTCGATTGATGATCTGGGCTCGATCTCGATAACTCCGGAAGATCCGATCCAGCCGGTATCCCCTCCTGGCAATGAGACCTGGTAAACGCCGTCACGCTTAACATCAGCATAAAGTACGGTGTTCATCATGACCTGGGTTATCAATGTGCCCTGGCTCGCGTGCGTCATTACATTCTTCGACGAATCGGAGATAACGAGCATATATTCATGCAGGTCGGGCTCGACAGAAGATGTATCCGCTATTAGATCTGCGGCCTTAACATAGCCTTCTATGCCGTCCGTGGTGCGGATAAGCGTGTATACGGGATCGTCATCGTTAATCACCTCCACAGGCTCGTTATAGAGCACCTGGGTAATCCTGTCCGATGTGATGTCGGGACGCTCCAGGACATTGGTAACCGAGACACTGACAACTCTGTATGACTCGTCATACATAAGAACGACGGGTTTCTCGACGAACAGCTCGATATTCGTTCCCCTGAACAGATCAGGCAAGGTCTTCGGCAGGATAACAAATACGGCGGCAATGATAAGTCCCGTTACGAGAACAGCACCTATAAGCCTTATGAGCATGCTCCTGTTCTTCGAAGCAACCGTGGCGTCGCGTTTGCCGAGGCCCCACATATCATACATATCTTCGGCTTTACCGTAGTCTCCCGACAGGTCCGCAGCCTCGTTAAGGAAGGATGCGGCATCCTCTACATGACGTATTCCCTTATCAGTGCCTTCGTACGGCTTACCGGGCTTAAGAGAGCCCTTCTTGCTGCTGTCCTGTTCAGATGATTTCTTCATCGGTTAATAGCACACAGATCGCTGTGGCGTAATCTTTCTCGTGAGTTATAGATACAGAAGAGGTTACCACATGAAGGTCTTTAATGAGCTTCGCAGCTTTCCCAAAGAATGATACCTGCGGTGCACCGTCCTCTCCCGGCAGGATCTCGACGTCCGTGAGTGCGAGCTTATCAGTGAGTATGCCCGTGCCGAGTGCTTTCGCGACGGCTTCCTTGGCTGCGAACCTTCCCGCGATGATCTCGGCCTGACGGTCCTTGGACTTGTGTGAATAAGCGTACTCTTTCTCGCGCAGAGTGCAGCATCTGTCTATAAATGCCTCACCGCTTCTGTCGAGGCTGCTTACTATCCTGGGGATGTAAACGGTGTCGATACCGCTTCTAACCTTCATATCAGAGCGTTCCTGCGTTCTTAAGCTTGCCTGCGATCCTCTCGTCGGAATCTGCCACCAGCACCTCGAGAGGCGATGTTGATACGATTACGGTCGCAAGTCCCGCGGCCAGACGCGCCTCGAGCAGACTGTGGAGAGTATTCGCTGTCTTGTTATTCAGAGTTACCTCTGCGGAATAATCGTCAATGATAATGATGTCGTAGGACTTAAGCTCCTGTACTTCCTCGTGGCTTAAGTACATCAGAGAATCAGCCTTAACATAGTAGCTCGACATCCCCTGAACGGCCGCATATTTACATGTGATGACGGCAAGGTATGTCTTTCCCGTCTGGATGCCGCCGCTTAAGAGCATGAGTTTCTTGTCCGTCTTGCCTTCCATGAGCTTACGCAGGCCGTCGAACATTCTTCTGCGGTCGCCGTTCTTGTAGTAATTCAAGTCAAAGCTCTTCAGCGTAAATGTGCTGAAATCCTTCATTCCGGACTCGTTATAAGCCTCGAGCAAAGCGTCCTTCATGCAGGCCTGACATACGACCCGTCTGCCGTCGGAAGAAGTCGTGAAGCCCGTGTCGCCGCACTTGTCACAGTGGACCTTCTCTTTGTCGAACCCGGGGTCGATCTTATTATCCGCGATAAACTTCTTACGCTCGGCAAGGAGCTCCTCTTCCCTCCGCTTAAGAGCTGCGACGGGAGCATCGTCCTGCTCTATCGAACATATAAGGCGCGATGCCCTGACATCCACGAGGTCGCAGTCGATCTTCTTAAGACCCGGGTACTTTCTGTAGACGAGCTCGATCATGTCGTTCACGTCCATCTGCTTCTCATTACGTATACGGGAAAGTCTCTCCCCCATAGCTTCGTTAATTGTCTTCATTGCCATCTCCCGAGAACATATCAAGTATCGGATCATTCGTCTGCTCGGGCTCCGTCTTCGGCTCTTCCTTCGCGGAACCGGAATTGTCAGGCGTATCGAGCGTGATACCTGCCTGCTTGCCGCTCTTTCTTACATTGCTGCGGCCTCTGTTTCTCGAAGCCTTGGCAGCATTCTCCTTGTGACGCTCATTCTCATAGACCATCGCCTTATCGATGCTCATCGCACCGGCGTCGACCCACTCCTTGAGCTTGTTGTTGATATCTACCGTACGGATGACGTTCCTGTACTCAAGGCACGTTATCGCATACTCGATGAGGGCCTCATCGGCACCGTAATCCGTCACCCAGGTATTGATATACTCATAATCCCTGTCAAGCAGGCGGATCCTTAACTTCTTACCCACAAGAGCCGTAACGCCTGTCCTTCTCTGCCTTAACTCGTAGTAATCCTTCAGCGCAGCTGTAGTCGTGTAGCCCTTCTCATACCACTTCTTCGCGAGGTCTGTCATCTTGGCAGGAATATAGTGGATGCGAAGCTCCCTTCCCTCCTCGAAAAGCGCGTACACCACGTTCTCCTCATAGTGGTACTCGTAAAGACACGTGTCGATGAGTCTGTAGAACACGTAAGCCATGCGGCCCTGATAGAATGTCTTCTGGATCGAAGTCGCGAGAAGATTACGGCTCTTCTCTTCACTTCTCATTACAGGAACGCCGTCACTGCCGGTATTTCTGTTAAGGTACTCGTCCACCTCTATCTTCTTAAGATCCATGGGTTCGAACTTATTGTCACCGGAGCGAACGAGAACGCCTGCGCTGACAAGCTCTGCAAGAGCAGTCTTAATGTCTTCTTCGGGGATGGCACCGTAGTTTATTACGTCCTTCATAGTGAACGCGCCGCCCTTATAAGCCATCTTGGTCCACAGATATATCGCTACGGCATCTCTGCCCAGCATCGGCATATATCGCGCGATAAAGATATCCGGGATCAAAGTCTCGGATATCAGTAATTCGGAATATTTATCTTGGGATGCCATGTGATCAGGCCGGCGGAGGCAGTTCGTATGCCTCTCCGTCCGGATTCTCCGTCGGCACGGGATCCGGGCCGGGCTCTGTGGGAGCAGTCTCGACTACGCCAGTAAGTGCACCTGTGGCGGGATCGAGTGTGGCCTGTGTGCCGTCGGGATTAAGCGTACCGACCTCGATC
>CAMNNN010000178.1 GCA_946545505.1 uncultured Clostridia bacterium | reverse complement strand
CCGAACAGGCATGATATAATCAACAAATATGGAAGATCTTAAGACCAAATTCATGAAAGCAGCCCTGAAGGAAACGCAGAAAGCCTATGAAGCCAAAGAGTGTCCGATAGGCTGCGTTATCGTAAAAGACGATAAGATATTCGTCCGCGCCCACAATCTTAAGCTTACGAAGTCGAACGCTCTGATGCATGCTGAAGTCATCGCTATCGATAAGGCGTGCAGAAAGCTTGGGGACTGGCGTTTAAATGACATGGATATGTATGTCACACTGGAACCGTGTACAATGTGTTCGGGCGCCATTATTCAGTCCAGAATAAGGAAAGTCTTCTTTGGAGCATACGAACCCAAAAGCGGAGCCGTCTGCTCGTGCAATGATATCTTCAATACCGAACACGGTCACAATCACTTTGTCGAATATGAAGGCGGCATCATGGAGAAGGAATGCAGTGATCTTATGAAGAAGTTTTTCCTCGAGATGCGCGACAGAAACCGCCGGGATACTCAGGAGAATGGTAACTAAACCTCTATCGCCATTGCATTCCTTAACAGATATACATACCTTGCTTTGACGGGTATTCCCGATGCTTCAACTGCCGCAGCGTATAACTCCAGCTGCTCTGCATGACGCTTCCTGACATCATTAATGATCTGTTCCATGTCATCCGTTCTAAGATAGTCAGTCTTATAATCGATTATCACCGCCATACCATCCACATCGATATACATGGCATCGAGAGTTCCCTGTACAAGCTTGTAGTCATTACGTTCGGGATTGATCCTGATAGAGCATATAAGCTCGCGCTCGCGTTCGGCACGGCCTTCTGCCTCAGCCTTAACGAACGCCTTGCAAAGCTCACTTGAGACAAACGCCTCAATACTCTTCTCAAATTTCCCTACCGATTCACGTTCGACACCGCTCAATATCCCTTCATCGGCAAGAGCATCCAGTTCTTCTGCTGCACTCACACCTGTCATCAAACGGGAAAAATCCATGAATCGCATTGCTTTATGAACGGCTGATCCGAGCGCTGTGCCTGACAGTTTGCCGCTCTCCCCGATATAGTGATCGACATCCGGGACCAGAAGATTAATCGCAGTCTTGAGCTCATTATCGGACTCACGGGAATAAAGATCGTCCGTTTCCTTCTTCATTGCAGAGACAGATGTCTTCGCCGGTGCATTCACGGCATCTTCATAACGATACGACTCGAATACAGGCATACCATTGCTGTCTGTTCCGGAACCCGCATAGATCATTTGACCTCTTCTGTCGGCGGAATCTCCCGCACGCTGCTCCTTGCTGTCGGACACTTCGAGAGCCTTATCTTCTCCATGCATACTATCCCCGCATACGACATCCGAAGCCGTCTTCACCGTAACCTTAACCCCGTCAAAATCAGATGAATAAGAAAACATCCCTTCAACACCGCATACTGCACCGAGCCCCGAAGCATTCATACGAAGAAGTACGCTTAACATCATATTGGCAATACCGGAACACTTCGTATAGAAGTCACGCGAAAAATATTTACCTTCTGACATCAGGGGATTAATGACATTCTTCTTAAGCGTGCTCGAATCAAGATCCATCCGTCTTATGAAGCACAGATTCTCTTCTGCACGCGTCAAAGCGACATAGAGAAGCCTCATATCCTCAGAATTAGATTCAAGCTTATCTGTCTCCTTCACTATAGCAGTCTCGGCAGAAGTTGTAGTAACAGAAGATGAATCATTATAGTCATCAATGACGAACTGAGGTCCGTTTGGATCCTCGGCAGATAATACATTGCCTGCTTTGAAGCTGATAAAGTCACTGTTATCGGACTTATTCGACGAATCAACATCAGCGACTATAACGCATTTATTCTCAAGTCCTTTACTCTTGTGATAACTCATGCAGCGTACAAGATCTTCACCGCCGAGATCATACTCGATGGAAGCATCATCATCGAGACGGCTTTGCATCTGCTCTATGGCGCCTGCCACCTCTGTAAGATCACTGCCCCTTCTTAAGAAATTCCCTACGATCCAATTCTTAAAAAGAACGAGTTTATCGACCTCATACGGAGTATTTTCAATCAAAGTAGCCTTGATACCGGTAGTCGAATAAATAAGTTCAACCATCTCACCGATATCTCTTATTACGCTTTCTGAGCGAAGCTCATCCAAAGCATCTATAAGACGATTACACCTCTGCCGTATCGAATCGGAAGGACCGTTAGCCGCATAATTACGAACCTTGATGATAAGATTCATCTTGCGATAATCATACGAAGAAAAGCTGATAACTTCGGCAAGCTCATCGAGTGTGAAATTACTGAATGAATAGCATGCAAGCATAACACCTGCAAGACACTCATCACGGTATTCGTTAGCGAGGACTTTAATAAGATTGCAGATCCCGACTATCTCATTGTCCGAGAACAGAGGTCTCTTATCTATACAGCGTGCAGGGATATCGAACGATCTCAGGTATTCTGCAGCGGCACGTGCCGAATTATTCGTTCTTGTAAGGACGAAAATATCCTTATAATCATATCCGGAATCATGATACTCCGCGACTTTCTTTCCTACCTCAGATACCATAAGCTCCATCTGCTTAACTTCCGTTTCCTCGCAGTCTTCGCTCAGAGAAACAATATCATTCTTCTTAGCGTTGATAAGTATTACTTCAGGCAAGTTTCCGTCCTTTGCCGCAGGAGCAGGATTAAGCTTATGTCCGTCACCTTCATAGTCAATCTCAGAAACACCGCCGCTCATAAGCTGGCCGAAAATCTCATTAACGAAGGACAGAATCTGAGGAGAGCTTCTGAAATTACAATTAAGTCCCATCAGAATACCCTTGGAAGGGTCATCTCTATATTCCTCAGACTTACGGATAAACATAGAAGGATTGGCATTACGGAATTTATAAATGCTCTGTTTAACATCACCTACACAGAATACATTGTTATTTGATATCATAGAGACTACAGCATCCTGTAAAGATGTATTATCCTGATACTCATCAATATAGATTTCCTTGAATCTGTCACGATATAATGCCGCAGCCTCAGGGGTCTTTAAAACGTGAAGACACATATGCTCCTGATCAGAAAAATCGATACCTCGAAGCTTCTTCTTAAGCGAATCGAATCTGATATCCATATCCTTAAGCAACGAAGCAAAAGCTCTGGCACACGAAGTTCTTCTCATTTGCATCTTAAGAAGAGTCTTCTCATCCACAGAATCAAAGATCTCAAAATCCTCATTTAATTCATAAGGGGCTGCCGACTCCGGAAATCCCCACGGTCTGCTGCACTTATTACCCGAAGCCGTATGTCTCTTAATATTGATACTGCATACTGCGGCGATAGGACCGAATGACTTCAAAAACAGAAGATCCTTATTCTCAGACTTATTATAAAGTCTCGGATAGGTTTTGGGATCTGATTCATTGAAGATATCATCATAGAATCCTCTTATCAGATCCATAAGCTCGGTATTGCCTGTACACGCTTCAGCTTTACTGACATAAAGTTGTGAATTCTTACGAACCGTGGCAATGACATTCCTTAGGGAATCCTTGGAAGCATCCTTGATCTCAAGATTATCCACCATAGACAGCGATGTGTCACATGCAGCAAGAGCCTTCCTGATCAGAGTATCATTCATCGTGACATATTCGGCCAACCCTACAAGGGTCATCGATCCGTCGATATCTTCGCGATGAGCTGTGATTCCATCGATAATATCAATATAATCGGGAAGGCTGCGCAATTTAAGATATGCTTTCTCTACAGCCTCTGCGA
>CAMNNN010000177.1 GCA_946545505.1 uncultured Clostridia bacterium | reverse complement strand
CCCGTTCCTGCTCCCGAAGTTGAGAAGAAGCCTGAAGAGCCCGCACCGGCACCTGCAGCTGATGATGCTAACAAGCCTTTGTGGGAAAGAGCAGGCGGCGAAGAGATTTCCGAAGAAGAGATCTTCGGCGAGGACAAGTTCTAAATACCTAATAAGGTTTAGTTTTTATTAACTCTGGAGAGAGGGGGATGCCGATCGTGCATCCCCCTTAAATTATTCTCAGACAAATTGCCCGTCAGTGGTACAATAACTCCCATGAGAATCATACTTGCAAGTAAATCACCTAGAAGAAAAGAACTGATGGAACTCATTACACCTGACTTCGAGATTATGAGCGAAGAGGTTGATGAGCGTGGAATAGAACAGAAAGTAAGAAGAAACGGCGGCAGTCCTTCTGACGTGCAGATCGAACTTGCACGTGCGAAGGCAAATGCTGTTTTCGATGCGCTTGATCATAATGCACAGGAGGACGCGGCCGTCATAGGTTCCGACACATCGGTGGTGTGCGGTGACGAGATCTTGGGCAAGCCTGCGGATAAAGAAGATGCCAGGCGTATGCTCACGATGCTGTCCGGGAGAACTCATGAAGTCATCTCCGGCGTGTGTGTGAAAACTGCGAAGAGCGAGGAGACTTTCGTGGAGATTACCAAGGTGAAGTTCGGCGCTCTCGACGACTACCAGAAGCAGCTTATCGAACGGTATATAAACACAGACGAGCCTTACGATAAGGCGGGTGCATACGGTATCCAGCAGGGCGGCGCACTCCTGGTTGAGACTGTGGAAGGCGATTATTTCAGCGTGGTTGGTCTGCCTGTGAGAAAACTGTCACAGGTGCTCGGTCAGCTTAACGAAGGAGCCTGATCAAACCTTCTTATAATCCTTGATATAGGAAACAATATCCTTCTTCGTCAGAGGGTCGTTAAGGTACTTGCCCTGGAAGAAGGTGCAGCCGTATTCACGCAGCTTCTCGAACTGCTCCTTCGAGCTTACATTCGTCGCGTCAACCGGGATATCGATCTCTTTAAGAAGCGAGATTATGGAGCGCGTCAGAACATCCTGCGAGGTGCCTTCCTTGAGGTCTGAAGTGAAGTGACCGTCAAGTTTGACGAGTGAGATAGGCAGCAGCGGAATGCTGTTAAGCGAAGAATATCCGCGGCCGAAATTATCCAGCGACATCGTGATGCCTGACGACGCGAAAGCATCAAGAGTATTCTGTACTTCCGATACATTCATGGTGGCTCCGTCGGAAGGAATATCGATGATTATATTCTTAAGATTACATCCTGCCGCTTCGGCCGCCGCGAGAAGGTCGATCTGAAGGTCGGTCGCCTGCAGCTGGGTGGTGGACAGATTAATGGTCATCGTAAGATTCGGATTGATCTCGTTGATGAGTGCAAGCGTCTCGAACGACTGTCTTAAAGACAGCTCGCCGAGAGCATATATGTGTCCCGTCTTCTCGGCGTAGAACAGGAAGTCTCTGGCTTCGATCCTGCCCTTGTCCTCGCAGTCCCATCTGGCGAAAGCCTCGAAGCCCGTAAGCTTCATGTCGGCGTCGAAACGCGGCTGGTATACCATGAAGATCTCTTCCTTATTAAAGGCCTCGTCGAAAAGGTTCTTTATCTCTCCGAAAGTGAGCTTCTCCAGGAATGACGTTCTTGCTTCACCTTCCTTAGGCTCGTAGATCTTCGCGTCAGTGTCCTCCTTAACTGCATCGTACATAGCAGCCTCGGCGTGCTGAATCAGTTCTCCTGCGTAGATGGCATCTCTCGGGTATTGAGCGATACCTGCGAAGAAGTTTCCGTCCTTCTCTTCGTTCAGTGCCTTGGATATCTCGATGGCATACAGAAGCACTTCCGTATCGTTCTTAAGTCTTGTGGTTATGATAGCGAATTCGTTGTTGGCGATACGTCCGACGAAGTCCTTGGAATCCGCGGCTTCGCGAAGTCTGTGAGCCATCGTCTGGATGAACAGATCAACGACGATATGGCCGTTGCCCTGAGAGAATCTGACCGGATCGGAAACGGTGATATAGATAGCATAGATAGGATTAACATCGCAGTGGACTCCCTTGTCTGATGCATCCTGGAATGACTTCTTATAGTTGAGAATCTTGATGTCGGTATGCTCGTTGATCATGTGCCTGTTCGGCAGCGTGGTCAGAGGATCGAGTGCCATGGAACGGCTCGACTCGACAGCCTCCGCATATCCGGACTTATCGGTGATCTCATCGTGTCTTACGATAGTACCGGGACGGGCTGACATGGTCTTCTCGATCATGGCGGTCGTCTCGTAACTTATTCGCTTCGCTTTCTCCTGTGAAAGCTTCTTGCCGAGCGATTCGAGACGTTCGCTTACACGGAGTATGAAGAACTCGAAGATGGTGTTGATAAGTATCGACAGCAGTGCAAGTCCGATCAGTACCAGAACGTTGTTGTTAAAGCGGTAAGAGAACAACGCGGTGTAGATGTAGATCTGTACTAATGTGAATGCAGTGGAGATCCAGTAACCCGGAATACCGAACATCAGATTGATGAAGAAACTGTTTATGACGAGGAAGACGGAAATGATAACCTGGGAGTAATCAACGAACAGGAACCTTTGCATAAATAAGCCTGCTATAAAGAGCAGGGTATAGGCTGCGCATGAGATTACAAACGCTGCTCGGCTGCGTATAAAGATCCGCTTCTCATCATAATCCATGACATCACTATACAAGAAGTGCTTTATACGCGTTTTAATAAAAAGTAAATAAAGGATTAATGTTAAGCAAGATTACTCCACATTTGAACAGAGTAATCAGATGAAGCCGCCATCTCTTTCCATACAGACTCGCTTCCGGCACCGATCTCATCGCGGACGGCGCATGTGATGAATCCGCCTTTCGCTGCGCCCTGCAGTGCGACAGGAACGTCTTCGAAGATGACGGTGGAGTGAGGATCGGTCCCGAGTAAAGCCGCCGTGTGAAGATAGATGTCAGGCTCGCTCTTGTCGGGAAGATGCGGCATGTCGTCGAGTGCTACGATGACATCGAACATGCCGTGTATCTTAAGCCTGCCGAAAGACGCGTCGATATTCTCACGTGTAAGAGCAGTCGCACATGCGGTCTTGAAGCCTAATTCGCGTGCCTTCTTAAGATACTCATAAGCGCCCTCCTTAAGAGGAACTTCTTCCGCATATGCACGGTTAACGAATGCCTTCCACTCCGCCATGATCTGCTCAGGCGTGTCGGGCAGGTTATAGCGGTCGCGTGTGTAAACCGCGGCATCCTCGATCCGCACGGATTTGACGTAGTCCGTGTAGTCGGGCGTTACCTCGAATCCGCGCGAGTTAAGAAAGACGGTATCCGCCTGATTCCATACAGTCATGGAATCAAGCAGGGTACCGTCAACATCAAAAATCAAAGCTTCAGCTTTACCCTTAAGTTCCGTGAGAAAGGGAAGCATTAATGCATGAACTGAACTTTCTCGGAGATCTCGGGAACGAGCTTCTCTTTACGCTCGTTGAACTTGACCTTGTTGTCGTCGATCAGGTTGCCGCCGTGGCAGTCGATGGAAACGATCAGAGGTCCGAATTCCTTACCCTTGAACTTCCACATCGCCTCAGGCATTCCGAGGCCAAGCCACTCAACTCCGTCAACCTTCTCGATGCACTCTGCAGCAACAACTGCGCAGCCGCCGGGGAAGATAGTATGAACAGCCTTGGACTCCTTGCAGCCCTCAGTTGTCTTAGGGCCCATGCCGCCCTTACCGATAACGATCTTAACGCCTGTTGCAGCGAGGAATTCCTTCTCGGCCTTCTCCATT
>CAMNNN010000176.1 GCA_946545505.1 uncultured Clostridia bacterium | reverse complement strand
TTCCTTAGTATGCTCTATGCTTCTGCTCTGAAGGATGGTATTGCATCCGCGCTGAGCCATAAGCTTCGCGGCAAGACGTCCGAGTCCTCTGCTCGCTCCTGTAATCAATACCCATCTTCCCTTAAGATCAATCATGTCAAACCTCCAACTTTGCCTTATCAAGTGCTGCTATAACTCTGTCGCACCATTCGTCGAACTCGGGATCTTCCACCTGAAGCTCAGGATGCGCCAGAACATTGTCGAGCGCCATCTTCACCCCCTGATCGAACCTCACCGTTGTTCTCATCTGGGGAACCGCGCGCTTTAACTTGCTGTTATCAAACACGACCGTAACGGACTTATCACCCGTAAGTGATCCTTCGAAATCGAATCCGTACTTATCGCCGCAGGCAGACAGAAAATCCGAAGACACATGATATGCCTTAAGCTCTTTGCCAAGCGCATTCGCGATAGTCTGATAAATCTGATCCCATGTAAGGGACTCATCTGATGTTATGTGGAAAGCCTCGCCGATAGCATGCGGGTTAGCCATAAGGCCCGTGTATCCCACAGCGAAATCAGCATTCCATGTTACGGTCCACAATGAGGAGCCGTCACCCTGAATGATTACGGGCTTGCCGTCTATAATCCTCTTGATAACCTGCCAGAAACCCTTTCTGCCGTGAACACCGAGAGGCACATTACGCTCATCGTAAGTATGGCTGGGCCTTACTATCGTTACAGGGAAACCTTCTTCCCTGTACTTCTTCATGAGGAATTCCTCACAAGCTATCTTGTCTCTGGAATACTGCCAGTGCGGATTCGAGAGTGTCGTTCCTTCAGTAATTACATATCCTGCAGCAGGCTTGTGGTATGCGGAAGCAGAACTTATATAGATATACTGCTTCGTTCTTCCCGCGAAGAGCCTGTAATCACGGGCAACCTGATCAACGGTGAATCCGATGAATTCGCCTACTACATCAAACTGAGCGTTTCCGATCTTGGAAAGCACGTCAGATTCGTCATTGATATCTGCAATGATGTGATTAACATTAGCAGGGATAACATCCTTTCTGTTTCCCCTGTTAAGCACGTATACCTGCCACTGGGGGTCTTCTGCCAAGCGCTTTACTATCGCTGTGCTGATCGTTCCTGTGCCGCCGATGAATAATGCTTTTCTCATATGATGATCACATCCTTTCTTAAGTTCATCTTAAACGAATTCAGAATTTATACCTCTCATATTTCGAGGTATAATCTTATCAGATTTTGACATCGGGAGACTGCGCATGGATACATCAGGTTATGAGTATTTCTCTTTTGACGGAACAAGGGCAATAAACATCGCAGGAAGCGTCAAGGATGACCGCACCTTCCCCAATCACCGCCATGCATACGGTGAGATCATAGTAGTAGGTTCCGGGGACAAGAACATTTTCAGGATTGACGACAAGCTTTATAACCTGACGACCGGCGACATCGCGCTCGTCTGGCCTATGGAGAACCACGAGATCGTAGATGCGAACCGCGATGACTGCATCATAATCCAGTACAGCAACCATCTGGCTGACTCACTGTTCGACTTCAAAAGGATCGTTAACCGCTATCACGATCTGCATATCCTCTGCGTTAAGTCACACACGGAGCTGGTCGGCAATCTGAAGTCAATTATTGATAAGATGGTTGCCGAATGGAGATCCGATCTTCCCAACAAGGAAATGAGATGTGCCGGGATCCTTCTCGAGTTCATGGTAAAACTCGATGAGTATCATGAAGACCTCGAAGCAGACATAAGCAACGACGGCGGTAAGACCATCTCCGACACCACCCTTAACAACATCATATCCGTCATGGACTACATCAAGAACAACTTAACTGCAGATGACCTGTCGCAGACTGCAATGGCAGAGCGCGCGGGCATTAACAAAGACTACTTTTCGAGAGCTTTCAAGGAAGTAACGGGACAGAATTACATCAAGTGGCTCAATGCAGTCCGCGTGGAGAAAGCAGTCTCCCTCTTTCCTGAGGAGAGCCTCTCACTGACGGAGATAGCGATGCTTTCCGGCTTCAAGAGCATCCCCTCCTTCAACCGCGTTTTCGCCGAGTACAAGAACACTCCCCCGTCACATTACAGGAGAGCGCTTTCTCAGAATACCTGGAATATATAGAACTTAAGGTAGTACGTCTCGGGCACGTTCCACAGTATCGGATGGTCCGGTGCCTGCGTGCGCTTCTCGATCTGTCTTAAGCTTCTGCCTGCATCGTAAGCGGCGCTGTTTATCGCCTTCTCGAAGAGAGCCTCGCTCATGAAGTGTGAGCACGAGCAAGTAGCAAGGTAGCCTCCGCGCGGAAGTATCTTCATGGCCTTCAGGTTGATTTCCTTATATCCCTTGCCTGCGTTGTCTATAGTCTCACGGGACTTGGTAAAAGCCGGCGGGTCGAGGATGATGTAATCGAACTCATGAGACTTCTTACGCTCAAGCTCTGTTAAATACTCAAAGACATCGGCACACTCATAAGTGATCTTATCTGTCAGGCCGTTAAGCGCGGCATTCTCTTTTGCCATCATAATGGCCGTATCGGATATATCAACGGATGTGACGTGCAAGGCTCCGCCTGCGGCGGCATTAAGTCCGAATGAACCCGTGTGTGTGAAGCAATCGAGGACCTTCTTTCCCGAAGCGATTCTGGCCGCAGCTGCGCGGTTATATTTCTGATCGAGAAAGAAACCCGTCTTCTGCCCGTTCTCGATATCAACATGGTATTTAATTTCGTTCTCGGTTATGGCTGCGACTGCGAAGTCAGGATGCGGCAGCCCCTCGTACCAGCCCTTATAAAGGTCCAGGCCTTCCTTGGTACGCAGAGCAATCTCATTCTTCTCGTAGATGCCGCTTATATTGACTCCTTCTTCAGCCATCACTTCAACGAGAGCTTTATAGATAATATCCTTTATCTTCTCCATACCGAGGCATGCAATCTCAACCGAGAGGATGTCTTCATAGTGGTCGACAGTAAGGCCCGGCATCTGATCAGCCTCACCGTGGATCAGTCTGCAACACTTGAAGTCATCGCCCGGCATGACAGTCTTTCTGTAATTAACCGCATACTGCACGCGGCGCTTCCAGAAATTGCTGTCGAACACGTCATTGCTGTTACGGGAGAACACTCTGATGGTTATCTTCGAGTTGTTGTTATAGAATCCTGAGCCCTGCCAGGAATTACCTGCAAAAACATCTACTATATCGCCGTTAGCCGGAGTGCCCGACAGTGAAGTTATCTCTTCCCCGTATACCCACGGATGTCCGCGCTTAACGGCCTTCTCGGCTTTGGGAGTTATTGTTGCTCTGATGTAAGGTCTTTCAGTCTTCATACCAACCGATTTTACCACACTGCACCGTAAAGCTGTCGTTCTAGCAACACTTGGGGCCGATATTTATTATTTCCTGCACTGTTTACAACAAATAAAATCCAATCATAGTCAAAACAAACTCACTTACAAAGGAGGACGAGACAATGAAGAAGACTAATGATAACTTAAGTTTAGAAGCTATGGAAAAGGTCAGCGGCGGAAACAACAACTTGGCATAACAGATTATAAGCCCGGGGGTAGCCTCCGGGCTTTCTTTATACTTAAAACAGAACAAAGAAAAGGCCGACCAGTATGGTCAGCCTTTAACAAGTTCATTATTGATCGCTTCCCGGATTAGAGAGCAGCCTTAGCCTTCTCTACGAGAGCTGTGAAGCCCTTAGGATCTGTGATAGCGATATCGGAAAGAACCTTTCTGTCGAGCTCAACGCCGGACTTCTTGAGACCATCCATGAATCTTGAGTAAGACATACCGTTAAGTCTTGCAGCAGCATTGA
>CAMNNN010000175.1 GCA_946545505.1 uncultured Clostridia bacterium | reverse complement strand
TGTCATGGCCGAACTTCCAGTCATTTACATATCCGCCGTCACGAAGCGTACAATCAAGCAGGCTGATCTTCTGACCTCTCGTCTTTTCCTTTCTTTTGTCCGTATGCCCAGAACTTGTTAAGAACGAAGTTGATAGGTACCGCCACTACCAGATTGATAAGAGGCGGGATGTATTTGCTTAAATGGAATATATTAACGCCTACATAGGAGATGAGATTGGAAAGTCCGAGTCCCGTGAAAGCATATGCAAGATATGTCTTGATAAGCGTCTTCCACCAGACTCTCTTCTCCTTACTCTCGTCTTCCTTGAACACGAACTTATTGCTGAGCATAAATGCCCACAGTACGCTTAAGATGAACGCTACTGTATTTCCGATGTAGATATCGGTATTCGGAAATAGTCCCAGCTTATCCAGAATGAAGAGGGTCGCCGCATTTATTAAGTATGAGATGACCGTGTTCGTAACACCTACGAGGGCGAACTTTACGAACTGCAGGAAACCTTCTGCCGCTTTACCTTCGAGCCGCTTTCCGAAGGGCTTAAGGAGCAGGTTCATGCACCAGAGCACGAACCTCTCGAACCAGTTTCTGCGCTGTATTGTTTCCGTATTCTCCATTACTGATTAAGTGCTTCCTTAATTGTCTTGATCATGTAGTCGATCATCTCGTCTGTCATGCCGGGATAAACGCCGATCCAGAATGTATCATTCATGATCCTGTCTGTATTTGTGAGTTCTCCGACGACACGGTACCCCTCACCTGCTTCTCTCATCTCATCGAAGCAGGGATGCTTTGTAAGATTGCCTGCGAAGAGGTTTCTTGTCTGCACGCCGTGGTCCTCGATGTACTTAACGACCTTAACTCTGTCGACGCCTTCTTTGACCGTCATCATGAAACCGAACCATGAAGGTCTGGAATTCGGAGCAGCCTCGGGAAGGATGAGCTTATCCTGACAGTCCTTAAGACCTTCCCACAGTCTGTCGAAATTATGTCTTCTTCTCTCTACGAAAGAAGGAAACTTAACTATCTGAGCACATCCTACCGCAGCCTGAAGGTCTGTAGCCTTGAGGTTGTAGCCGAAGTGAGAGTAAACATACTTGTGATCGTAGCCCTTAGGGAGAAGTCCGTACTGTCCGTCGAATCTGTGTCCGCAGAAGTTATCCATTCCGGAAGGACATACGCAGTCTCTTCCCCAGTCCCTCATGGATCTGATGCACTTGTTGAGCAGAGGATTGTTGGTGTAGATAGCACCGCCCTCACCCATTGTCATGTGGTGCGGAGGATAGAAAGATGATGTTCCGATATCACCGATCGTACCTGTGAACTTCTCCTCACCGTCAATGGTGTACTTGGAACCCAATGCATCGCAGTTATCCTCAACGAGCCAGAGATTATGCTTAACGCAGAACTCCTTAACGGCCTTCAGGTCGAACGGATTACCGAGTGTATGTGCGATCATGACTGCCTTTGTCTTATCGGACAAAGCTTCCTCGAGCTTAGAAACATCGATATTGTACTGAGGGATAGTAACATCAACGAATACGGGAACCGCACCGTACTGAATGACAGGGGCCACAGTCGTGGGGAAGCCTGCTGCAACAGTAATTACCTCATCGCCTCTTCTGATTCTTCTTTCCTTGAGAAGAGGGCTTGTGAGTGCCATGAAAGCACCGAGGTTAGCGGAAGAACCGGAGTTGACCAGAGAGCAGAACTTTACTCCCAGATACTCGGCGAATTTCTTCTCGAACTCGTCAGTATATCTTCCCGATGTGAGCCAGAATTCGAGGGACGAATCTACGAGATTAACCATCTCCTCGCTGCCGTAAACTCTTCTTGCATAGGGGATCCTGTCGCCTTCCTCGTAGGGCTTTACCGCATGGAACTTCTCCGCGTACTCCTTAACCTGATCGAGGATCTTCTCCCTTGCTTCCTGCTCATTCATGTTCTCAAACATTATATTTTCATCCTTTCGTGATGTAATCGTTGATCTGCTTATCCATAATGGCAGGGATGTCTTCTCCCGCCTCATAGACCTTAGTCCACTCGATGACGCGGCTTACCGCCTCATCAATATGCCAGTGAGGCTCCCAGTCGAAAGTCTTCTTGAGCTTGCTCGAATCAAGCTTAAGGAAGTTGGCCTCGTGGGGTGCATTAGCCTCAGCCTTATCCACTCTTCTGATTCCGCCCCAGCCGTTAACGAACATGTTTACGATATCGCCTGTGCAAACGCAGTCACAATCATCGGGACCAACGTTATACCAGCCGGCCTTCGTCTTATCATCGTACTGAGCCTTCGCGATCATAAGATATGCGAACACGGGCTCGAGCACATGCTGATAAGGTCTTGTGGAATAAGGATTTCTGACTGTGATATCCTGACCGCTAAGTGCAGCCCTTACGCAGTCGGGAATGATCCTGTCGTTCGCGAAGTCACCGCCGCCGATAACGTTACCGGCTCTGGCCGTGGAGATCGCGGGGGAATCTTCCGAAGCGAAGAAAGAGTTCTTATAGCTGTGAGTTACAAGTTCGCTGCAGGACTTGGAATTGGAATAAGGGTCGAAGCCGTCCAAAGGCTCATTCTCCCTGTAGCCCCATACCCACTCGTTATTCTGATATACCTTGTCGGTGGTTACATTAAGGAAGGACACCACATTCTTCGAAGCTCTTACGCACTCGAGAATGTTTACCGTGCCCATTACATTTGTCTCATATGTGTATCTGGGATCCTTGTAGGAATCTCTTACGATAGGCTGAGCCGCCATGTGGATGACGATCTCGGGATCAGCCTCATCGAAAGCCTTCTTGAGCGCTCCGAGGTCTCTTATATCGCCGATAACCGATGTCATCTTATCTTCAAGTCCCGCCATACCGAAGAGGTTAGGCTCTGTCGGTGCCTCGAGAGCGAAGCCCGTCAGCACTGCACCGTGTGTTACAAGTATCCTGCTCATCCACGAGCCCTTGAAGCCCGTGTGTCCCGTGAGGAAGACCCTCTTGCCGTTCCAGAAACTAAGATCAGTCAAAATCAGTCCTCCCACTTGATCCAGGGGGCATTGCCCTCTTTAATAAGTTTCTCGAGGAGTTCCTTGTCGCGCTTGGTGTCCATGCACTGCCAGAAGCCTTCGTGAATGAAAGCGTTGAGCTGGCCTTCAGCCGCGATCCTCTCCAGAGGAGCCTTCTCGAAAGGAACCTCATCGCCGTCGATGTAGTCTATTACCTGAGGCTCGAGAACCATGAAGCCTGCATTTACGACAGTGCCGTCCTGATCCGCCTTCTCCCTGAACTTGGTTACCGTGCCGTTATCGGAGATATCGATGCAGCCGAATCTCTGGCCGACCTTGGCAGCCGTGATCGTGGCGAGCTGGCCCTTACTCTTATGGAACTCATAGAGAGCCTTAAGGTCAACATCGCTGACACCGTCGCCGTATGTGAGCATAAAAGGCTCATCGCCGATGAAGTCCTTTACTCTCTTGATACGTCCGCCGGTCATTGTGTTAAGGCCGGTATCAACGAGAGTGACCTTCCAAGGCTCGGTGTGAGTATTGTGGACGATCATCTTATTCTCGGATGTAAAATCGAAGGTAACGTCGGAAGTGTGAAGATAATAGTCCGCGAACCACTCCTTGATAAAGTACTGCTTATAGCCGCAGCAGATTATAAAGTCATTGAATCCGTAGGAAGAATAATACTTCATGATATGCCAAAGGATAGGCATACCGCATATCTCTACCATAGGCTTGGGTCTGTAAACGCTCTCCTCAGAGATTCTCGTTCCGTACCCGCCCGCAAGCAAAACTACCTTCATGGGTCGTCCTCCGCACATAGTTATTCATTCTAATTATACTATATACGCG
>CAMNNN010000174.1 GCA_946545505.1 uncultured Clostridia bacterium | reverse complement strand
CATCAATGCCGTAACGGCCCATAGCTGTTCTCTCTACACCGATTCCGAATGCGAATCCGCTGTAAACCGAAGAATCAATGCCGCAGTTCTCAAGGACCTCAGGATGAACCATACCTGCACCGAGAACTTCGATCCAGCCCTCTCCCTTACATACGTTGCAGCCCTTGCCGCTGCACTTCCAGCATGTGAGGTCAACCTCTACAGAAGGCTCTGTGAACGGGAAATGGTGAGGTCTTAATCTGACCTCGGTTTTCTCGCCGAATAGCTTCTTAGCGAACAGTCTGAGTGATCCTACGAGATCTCCCATGGTTACGCCCTTATCAACAACGAGACCCTCGATCTGATGGAATACGGGAGAATGTGTAGCATCAAGAGTATCCTGTCTGTAAACCTTACCCGGGCAGACAACCTTGATCGGAGGCTTACCGCCGTTCTTGGTGAGTTCTTCCATGATACGGATCTGCATACCGGATGTCTGAGTTCTGAGAAGGATATTATCGCTTACATAGAAAGTATCCTGTGTATCTCTTGCAGGATGTCCCTTAGGGATTCTCAGAAGCTCGAAGTTATACTTATCATATTCGACTTCAGGACCTTCTCCGATGCTGTAACCCAATCCAAGGAAGATATCACAGATTTCGTTGATAGCACTATTAAGAGGGTGTCTCGCGCCGCTTCCTTCGAAGTGTGTAGGAAGAGTTACGTCGATAACCTCTTTCTTAAGCTTATGTGAACTCTCAAGAGCCTTCATCTTAGCCTGGCTCTGAGCAAATGCTTCTTCCATCTTGGCACGGACTTCATTGATCATCTTACCTGCCTCAGGTCTCTCCTCAGGCGCAAGATTACCCATACCGCGCAGTACACCGGTAAGCTTACCTTTCTTACCAAAATACTCTACCCTGATCTTCTCAATATCTGCTAAGTTTTGGATTTCTTTGATTCTTTTTTCAAATTCTTCACGGGTTTGATTCAGGCTGTCCCGAAGATCGCTCATAAAATAAGCCTCCTTGAAAACTTCACTTTAACTAGGAAAATATAACACAATACCCTTATAAATTAAAGAATGGATTGTTTTTAAGCTCGTTTTCGATTGTGGAGGAAGGTCCGTGTCCGGGATATATCGTGATATCAGGGTCCAACTTTGACAAAAGCTTCAAGGATTGAAGCATCTTAGCTTCATTTCCGCCCTTAAGGTCAGTTCTGCCGCATGAACCCGCGAAAAGCGTATCTCCGGTAAACATCAGCTTCTGCCCTTCAAGCTCGATAAGAAGGCAAACACTTCCCTTGGAATGGCCCGGAGTGCTGATTACCTTCAGAAAGTCAAGATTAAGGTCTTCTATAGATGAAGCCACTGTACTGTACTTACAACGATCGGTAAATACGGACGAACCGTTGGAATCGGGATTCGTTAACGCCTCCATATCACCTTCTGATATGTAAACACCGGCGTCAGGATAAGCGAAACTCCACTCATCAACGGCATTTATATGGTCGAAATGTCCATGCGTTATAAGGATATAATCCAGCTTGTCCGGAAGATCTGATTCTTTAAGTCGGTCAGGTTCTACGGACGGATCAATCAAAAACACCCCCGAATCTGTGCTTAATAAATACATATTCGAGGATAATGGCCCGTAAGGAAAAATCTTCAGTTCCATCAGGAAACCTTAGTATCTTTGATCCAGTTTCTGTAATCGAGATCTCCTCTGTCGATTGCAAGAATAAGCATCTCGGCAGTAGCAAGATTCGTAGCATAAGGAATATTGTTCGAATCACAAGTCTTAAGAAGGTCGGACGAAGCTGCTTCACTGTCGGAAGCTGCGTCACGAAGATAGATCACACAGTCGATCTCATCAAATTCTGCTCTGGAAGCAAGCTGCTCTATTCCGCCGAGATAATCTACATTAAGTCCTGACACCTCAATACCAACAGTGGACTTAAGATACTTAGCTGTGCTGTAAACAGAGATCAACTGATGCTTTGTTAGTAAAGTTTTATAGGCGATGCAGAAATTAACAAGAAGCTCTGTTTTACGGTTGTCAGCCATCAGAACAATCTTCATTACCGAATTTCCTCCATTAAACTATTAACATTGTATAAAAAATATCGTGATTTTTCAATGTTTACTTGTTAAATGTGATAAAAATAAGTGAAATTTTACAAACTAAACTTCGGGCTCCGCTGCAGCAGGTACGATATTCAGAGCATCGAGGTCATCTCCTGTAATCGGTACAGAGTCGAGCATCTGTTCTGCCCTGGAAGGTGCCACATCAAAATACGCAGACAGAAGCTTCTGGGCGATAACGGCAGTTGAAGCACCCCACTCTCCTCTCTCTACTACGAGTGCGATGGCGATCTGCGGGTCCTCGGCAGGTGCGTAGCAAACGAACAGTCCGTTACTGTACTCTTTACGGATTTCCTCATAACCTGTCTCAGCCGTACCTGTCTTACAAACAACGTCCACCGGGAAGTTCGAGAAAATATCCTGTGCAGTACCGGGCCAGGTTGAAGTACCGGTTACAACACATCTCATGGCAAATCTTACGGCTTCGATATTCTCTTCACTTATATCAAGAGGAACCGACTGGGTCTGCCCCTGATAAAGTACAGTACCGTCAGCTGCTGTAACATTGTCGACTACGTAAGGCGTAACTAGAGTGTTAGTGGCAATACCTGCCGTATATCTGCAAAGCTGCATGATAGTAAAGCAGTTATCGAACTGACCGATGGCTGACTGGGCAGTATCAGCCGGGAACCAGGTTCTGTCGTATTCATACTCATGGAGCATGATCTTTGTTTCTCGGCTCGCTCTGATACCTCTGATCTCACCGGGAAGGTCGATTCCCGTATACTCACCGAGTCCGAGGCGTTCGCCCATCGCATCGATATTATCGATACCGGTATCTACACCGAGTCTCATGAAGTAGATATTACAGGAAGTTGCCATAGCGCCGTTAAGATCGAGCGGACCATGTCCTCCGTTCGGGAACTCGAGGCATCTGAAAGGCCATCCACCAATATCAATAGGAGAATCACAAGGATACCAGGTTGATCCCGGACTTATAACTCCCGTCTCAAGTGCAGCCAAAGCCGTACACATCTTGAAAGTTGATCCCGGAGCATACTGGGACATGATTGCTCTGTTCCAAAGAGGCATATCCTCAGCGGTGATATCCTCATACTCGCCGAGTCCGAGATAGTATTCGAGCTGCTCCTCTGCCCTCTCGTCGCCGTACATCGATAATACGAAGTCGTTAGGGTCGAAGTTCGGATAAGAACCCATGGCAAGAACAGCACCTGAGTTAACATCCATAACTACAAAAGCACCAGCATTAGCCGTCTTATAACCTGTCTGCTCGATAATCTCAGCGTTCATCGCGTCTTCGATATATGTCTTTAGGGCTTCGATACCGACTCTTTGAAGATCAGTATCTATCGTAAGCTGTACAGTAGCACCGGGCTGAGCGGGCATTCCGTAAGACGATGGGAAGAATACTCCCTCCTGTCCCTGGGTTGTCCATGTATTGTATGTGCTTATTCCTGAACTGCCGTGCAGATATCTTTCCATCTGGGATTCTACGCCGGACTGACCTACAAGGTCGCTGTTGGAATAACCGTATGGTGCAAGTGTAGCAAGTGATTCCTGTGAGATCCTTCCTACATATCCGACTACATGGCTAGACAGCTGAGCAGCAGGAGTATATGTCCTTCTGTAGGTCTTAGTAGTAATTATTCCCATATAATGATAGTTTTGCTCGTTAAGTATAGTTACGAGTTCGTCAGGAACATTCGTAGCAATCTCAACAGGAGTTCCTGTGAGGAATGACCAGTTATACTTACAGATCTGGAATCTAATTCTTATGATT
>CAMNNN010000173.1 GCA_946545505.1 uncultured Clostridia bacterium | reverse complement strand
TCAGGCTGTCCACATAAAAAAGCTATACGCTTTCTACTCAAGTCTACTGACCCCCAACAACATTAAACTCGACCGTCTTTATTATATCAAAACAACTGCCACCAACCCCATCTATAAAGTTAACTTTTAGTAAAGCATTTCCCGTCTCACCGGTTGTTCTGACATAGACTCCACCCATTCCTCCTCTTATATCCACTCTGTCTGGGCCGTATATCTCAATAGGACCTTCAGTACTGACATCAAGGTTTCCGTTGAAGAAAGTAAGAACATTTCCGTTCTGATCAACTACTTTGATTCTCACTTCCGCCACGTCGTACGTCGAGCCTTCGACCAGAGTCGTTGAAGATACGTTAATATCAAGATCCATAGCTTCCCACGGAGCTTTGATACGGGTAATAACAGGTTTGCCTGCCATATATCCTACGAACTTGAACTCAGTAGACTCGGCACCCCAGTCGCCGATGTACTTACCGTAAAGAGCGTATGCATCCTGGAATGTCATACGGTACCTCGCCATTGCTTCGCCGAGTTTCAGCAATATCTTGGGAGGGATATTATTCATCCCGTAGATACAGATATAGTTCAGTGCTTCTTTAACTATCTGATTCTGACGGTCTGAGAACCCTTCCTTATCTTTCATCCTGTCACCAATATAATCACTTATAAGGATCGGAGCATGTATGAGATTTTTATAAGACGAATCTTTATGCGTATACTCCTTGATGAATATATCGTTCTTATACATCTTTACGCTTTCACAATTCGTGATTATATAGATGTTTCCCCTGTTTCCGGACGGATGCTCGCCGATATTCATATCAGAGGATATCTCAAGCACAGGCTTCCCTGTCTTTCCCGAAGCAGCATAAACTGAGGCTGCTATCTTGGGATTTCTGAACATATCCATGACGCCGTGATAACAGATCCTGTCGCCCGAACCGAAGTCTTTATGAGTGTTATAGTCGAACATACACCAGCCGAACGAACCGGAAATACCTGACTCTCCGCATACGGTATCAAGAACATTAGCATGGCGGAGCATATGTTCCGTACGCACATCCTCGCGGTCGAACGCCTTAGTCGGATACATATGACCGTTATACTCGGATATAAGATACGGTTTACTCATATCAGGGGTAACATTTTTCTTCTTCTCGCAGCCTGAGGTTTTACCGTCATGAGAGAAATCATTAAACGCATAAACATCTTCCAGAAGATGACTCTTCTTAAGATATCTGACACCGCTAGTGGGTCTGGAAGAATCCAGATGCCTCGCGGTCTCGTTTGTCTTAGTATAGAACTCGTCGTCATCAACGGACTCGTTAATACGGACACCCCACAGGATCACGGAAGGATGGTTTCTGTACTGAATAACCATCTCTTCGACATTCTTAACAGCCTGTTCCTTCCATTCCTTATCACCGATATGCTGCCATCCCGGAATCTCGGTAAAGACCAGCAATCCCAACTCATCACACCTGTCAATAAAGTGCTGCGACTGCGGATAATGAGATGTTCTTACCGCATTAAGTCCGAGTTCATTCTTAAGAATATCAGCATCTAATCTTTGCATGGATTCAGGCATGGCATATCCTGCATAAGGATAGGACTGATGCCTGTTAAGTCCCATGATCCTGACTTTCTTTCCGTTAAGATAATAACCGTCTTCTCTGAAATCACTGTCTCTGAAACCGAACGTCACTTCCTTAACATCGGTCTCGCTCTCGACTCTCAATACATAAAGATTAGGATCTTCTATATCCCATTTCTTATATCCCGGGACCTTGCTGATCGCGCAATACCCTTTCTTACCGGGCAGTCTCGCGAGCTCTTCACCCGTCTTCTTGTCAATAATAATTATTCCGAACTCCTGATCTTTATCACCACCGTCGAAACTTACATCCGCGAATACGGAACCAGCAGCTGTCGCTCTTACGAATACATCCTTTATGTAGCACTGCTCCTTCACTTCGAGCGACACCTCACGGTAGATGCCTCCGTAAGTCATATAATCTATAACGAATCCGAACGGCGGAATATTAAGCGACTCTTTGCTGTCCACTTCAACCTTAAGCTCATTGATAGAACCAAAGTTAATGTAATCGGTAAGCTCATAGGTAAATGCGGTATAACCGCAGCTGTGAGTTCCAAGAAGCAGGCCGTTAAGATAGACCGTAGCCTCATGCGCAACACCTTCGAACTTAACGAAGATACGCTTGTTATTCCACTCCTTGGGAACATCAAAGTATCTTAAGTAACCTGAAACCTTCTGATAGACCTTCTCACTGAAATAATTCAGCGGCGTAAGCGCGACTGTATGAGGAAGTCTGACCTTTACTCCTTCAGGCAGCTTCTCAAATTCATCGTTATAGATCCAGTCGTCATTAAGATCTATCTTCATTGGCGTTTCTCCTCTTTATCCTCATTTTCTGAGGAACGATGGTCATCTTTGTCACACAGGAGTTACCGCGCATTGACAGAGCGGACTTCACCGCATCAGCAACCTCGTCGGGATCAAGCCTGCACATGGGGTCGTCATCAACGGTAAAATCAGCATTGCGGTACAGGTTAGTGTTAGTCATGTCAGGACAGATCTCGATGACCTTAACATCATGCTTACGTGCCTCTTCGAAAAGGCTCGCGGAGAAGCTCGACAGACCTGCCTTTACGGCACCGTAGGAAGCACCGTAAGTATTTGTTTTATAAGCCGTAACGGAAGATATGTTAATAATAGTTCCCTTCCCCTGTCTCTTGAAGGACGGGAGAAGATACCCCGTAAGTATCATGGGAGCCTCGAGATTAGTCCTTACCATCTGCTTTATCTGCTCGAGTGTAAGGTTCTCATGAAGTCCGTAGAAGCCGACACCTGCACAGTTTACAAGGATCTCCGGATCCTTAATACGCGATACTGCCGATATGAGCTTTGTCGTATCTGTAATGTCACAGATGATGGTATTGAACCCGAAGTCGGTATTCTTATCGAAGTGTCTTGCAATTCCGTACACATCGTACCCGGACGCCGTGAGCATCTTCGCTATCGCAAGTCCTATGCCTGATGACGCACCTGTAACTATTGCTGATTTCTTAGGGGATGATGTAGAGTTTGTTTCCATGGCCGGCTCTCTCCAGTTCATTCTTGATGATTCCGATCAACCTCTCACGAAGCTTCGCGGGGTAAACACAGAACCCGTCTTCACGATCGAACGGGAAAAGCACAGCCGAAGAATCAGGACTGGCTTTCCGCAGGTTCGGAAGATAGTCCGAGGATATTCGGAACGTGCCGATACTGATATCTCTAACACGAGTAAGGTCAATGCTTTGAAGTATCTTGTCGACAAATCTATTGTAACATAATTCGTAGTCATTGATATAAATCAACGGGTCAAAACACAGGCGGACCTGAGCCCCTTCCTGTATGGCTTTATTAACACAGGATATCCTGAGATCAAGCGGCGGAGTCCTCTTCTCAAACCTCTCTATCACCTCATTCGGAGATAAAGTGAAAGCATAGATAATATTGCTTTCACTGCGGAATGATTTAACAGCTGATTTTGTTCTTAATTCCAAAGTAAGATTGCTGTGAGCCGCTGCAAATTCTTCCCACTTATTCATCCAGGTTGATACGCCGGATAAAGCTCCCAGATCCGTATCAAATGATGCACAAAGATACATCGGGCCATCCTTAAGCATCCTCTCACACTCGAGAAGATAATCATCCTGATTAACGAATATGACTATATTCGCAGTCCCGTACATTCCTTTAAGGAAGCAGTAATCACATGAGTAGACACAGTTCATGGCGGACTCGGCATAATAGAACTTCCCCATACCGAAGTCCTGACACACAGGCGATGCATCGAAAATCTTTTTGCCGTCA
>CAMNNN010000172.1 GCA_946545505.1 uncultured Clostridia bacterium | reverse complement strand
CTCGGAGATCATCTTATGAAAGGGGAAAGAAGATGAGATCATTTCACCTCGTAAGAAGATCAGATGTAAAGATCTGGCAGATCGTCCTTTTCTACGCAGTCGGGATCCTGCTCTCGTTTGTCCTCGGCGGAATATTCCTCAAATCCTTGGGCATAAATCCGTTCATGTACTACAGGGATATGGTTACGATAGGACTTATCGGCAACTATTATCCGGCAAAGAGTATTGAGGGACTTCTTAAGCTTTTCGTTCCCCTTCTTATTACTTCGCTTGCTCTGTCGCTTTCCTTTAAGCTTCGGTTCTGGAATATCGGAGGTGAGGGTGAGTTTATAACGGGAGCGATCTTTGCCGCTGTTGTAGCATTTAAGCTCGGCGATAAGCTGCCCGGACCTGTTGTTATTCTTCTTATGTGTATCGCGGCGGCATTTTCGGCAGGCGTCATAGGCTTTTTGGCGGCGCATCTTAAAGTTAGATTTGATACAAATGAGACTCTTGTTACTTTGATGATCAATTACATAATGCTTTATGTCATAAAGTATATAGGCGAGACGAAGGCTGACTGGAATTATTTCTTAAGAGAAGATTCCGTAAGACCCATGTTCGCGAAGTTCCCCGATAATGCGATCATGCAGGGGATAAAGATAGGCTCCTTTAATCTTCTTTATTCCGTCATCGTCGCAGCCGTTATAGCGGTTATCGTGTATTTCTATCTTAAGAGGACAAAACAGGGCTATGAGATCGCCGTAGTAGGTGACAGCTCCAATACCGCGAGGTATGCGGGAATGAGCGTCTATAGGATCACGGTACGCACGATCTTCCTGTCGGCGGCTCTTATCGGTCTTGCGGGAGCGTTTACCGCGGCTTCTTCGGGGACGATATCCACCGATATCACCAATAATGTAGGATGGACCGGCGTTATAGTCGCTTGGTTAAGTAAGCTCTCGACTCCGGTAATAGCTGTTGTAAGCCTTCTTATCTCCATTCTTCAGTACGGCTGTCAGGCGGCTTCGGCTTCCTATTCACAGATCGACCACAACTTTGCGGATCTGATGCAGGGCGTTTTCCTTTTCTCCATCCTTGCCGCAGACTTCCTCGTAAACTTCAAGATAGTAAGGAGGAGCAGATAAGATGCTGGATGTAGTTACATTGTTTGTCTTTAATATCGTTATCTACAGTATTCCTCTTCTTTATGCTACCTGCGGAGAGATAATGGTAGAGAAGTCCGGTTCCTTGAACCTCGGCGTGGAAGGGACTATGGCCATAGGTGCCGTCCTCGGATTTCTTGCGGGATGCCGGGCGGATTCTTTATTTATCGCGGTGCTTATAAGCTTCGTGACGGCTGCCGTTGTCGGCGGTATCTTCTGCCTTTTTACAATGAGACTTCAGGCCAATCAGAATGTAACCGGTCTTACGATAACCACGATAGGTGTAGCTGTGTATTTCTTTATCGGTAATGCGGCCGGCGCCAACTGGCCTGTTTATCGCGATTGCACAAAGCTTGCGGCCGGATTCTCGCAGATAGAGATACCGTTGCTTTCAAAGATCCCGTTTCTCGGCAAGGCATTCTTCTCACATAATATTCTTGTTTATTCAGGTGTTATCATTGCCGTTCTCATATGGCTCTACTTGGAGAAGACATCAGCCGGCTTAAGACTTCGGGCGATAGGAGAGAACCCCGGTGCCGCCGACTCTCTCGGTATTAATATAGTCAGGCAGAAGTATATTCATATCATGATAGGTTCCGGAATTATGGGAATCGGCGGTCTTTATATGGGACTTAACATGGGCGGTACGTTCGAAGGAAGCAACTGCTGGATCAACGGCTACGGCTGGATCGCCATTGCTCTTGTTATCTTCGCGGACTGGGACTCTCTTCATGCCATTCTCGGTACTTTTATATTCGGCTTCTTTAACACTTTGCGCGTTTATAATATGCCGTTGGCAACTACGTTCCCAGATGCACTCGGATGGCTCTCTAAGATCCCTGCGCAATTCTTCTCGGCGCTTCCTTTCATCGTTACGCTTATCATTCTCATCGCTAACTCCATCCGCCAGAAGAGGGGCAAGGGCTCTAACGCTCCTACGGCCATCGGACTTAACTATTACCGTGAGGACCGTTAAGGTTTATACGGAAGTATATAATTCCCGGATTATTAACGGGATTATATAGTTTCAGTTGTAATCATACGGAATGCATCCGTATCTTTCAGATTGCCGCCTGATATTGAGTTGCTTCTTTCAAACTCATGGGAAGTATGATGTGACCTTCAACTGCTCTTTCCGTCTTAATAGATGAGAGGAGGTTGTGTATAATGGTTTTATCAAAGATAAGGGACAAGTTGAATCATGGAAGATCAGATTATCATCGATATGTACTTTGCGAGGGATGAACAGGCGATAGTCTGTACCCGTGACAAGTACGGACGGTTATTGAGAAGTATCGCGTACGGTATTTTAAAAAGCCACGAGGATTCCGAAGAATGTGAGAATGATACATATCTTAAGACCTGGAATATAATTCCTCCTACGAGACCTTCTGCGTTTCAGGCTTTTCTTGCAAAGATCACGCGCAATCTGTCGTTGGATCGTTACGACAGCCTTCATGCAGCCAAGAGAGGCGGCGGAGAGGTACCTCTTATGATAGATGAGCTCGAGGAGTGCATACCGGATCAGATCACGGCTTCGACTGACGATGAATCTGACAATACCGAGCTTAAGAGAATACTGGATAAGTTCCTCGAGGAGCTGTCCGCTGATTCACGGAAGATGTTTATGAGAAGATACTTCTTCGGTGATTCGGTAAATGAGATCGCTGATATGTATGGCTTTGGAAAGAGCAAAGTAAAGATGAGTCTGTCCAGATCACGCGACAGTCTCCGCGATCTTCTTGTGAAGGAAGGTTATTATGGATAAGAAAGAATATACATCAAAGCTTCTTAAGACTCTTGGAGAGGTTGATGATAAATATATAGTTGAGGCTCTGGAGGACTTTAAGGAGAAGCCGTCCGGCAGGGCCAAGGTTTCTTCGATCGCAAGGTACAAGCCTGTGATCATAAGCCTCGTAGCCGCTGCATTATTCCTGATAGTGTTGGGACCTGTGAGAAGTATTTTCTTCCGTTCCGCCTCTTCATCTTCTTCGGCCCCCAAGCGAAACGAGCAGCAGACTTCGGAGGCGATGGCTCAAGTTGACGGCGCTTTAAGTGTGGAGACTTCGGCGGGCGTGGATGATCGGTATCTCGGAACTAACGGCAGAGTATATAACTACAGTTCGGAAGAGGAGATTGTCGATGAGATGGCACCTGAAGCCCCGGCCGGAGCTGAAGCTTCGATTGATATAACCACAGCCATAGCTGAGGCGGCAAGTCTTGAAGAACTGGCAGCTGTTACCGGTACGGATATAAATGTCCCGGAGCAGGCAGGCGAGAGCGTTAGCAGAAGATATTTTGCATATGAACTCGGGATCTCGGAGGTTCAGTACTTTGACGCAGACGGGAATCTGATCCTCACGATCAGGAAGGCTCCTTCCGAATATGAAGATATTTCCGGCTTGAATGTCTGCTATTCTGTTGTATATAAGGTTGATGTCGACGGACTTGAGAATGTAAGACTCTTTGGCGATTCACGGGAGTTCTCCGCCGCAAGCTGGAATCTTGACGGCTGCACATACTTCGTAAACGGAGAGCCCATGTCCTCTGATGAAATGATCTCTCTTATCAGCAGTATCAGCTGACGGTTTTTATTACACTAAAATACTAAAGAGATTTGTGGTACAATACGCGAGTGTTATTAAGTATGTAAAAAAGAGAGGGGTTTCTTATGAAGAGATTACTTACCATTACACTTGCTGCCGCAATGCTCGTTATGCCTCTTGCCGGCTGCGCCGATGCACAGACTTCAGATGAG
>CAMNNN010000171.1 GCA_946545505.1 uncultured Clostridia bacterium | reverse complement strand
TCCATCCCTCTTTACCCTTACGCGTATCATAGAGGAAAGTGGCAAAAGCCGAGTCAGCAGTCCTTAATATCCTCCCGGTACAGCGGGCAACAAGGTAATCGTTTATATCAAGCCACTTGTAGACCTTCTTAAAGACTTCGGGTTCGTTCTTCTCCACCCACTTATATTTCCACACCGGATCCTTCGCACTTACAGACCCTGAATAATTCACCATTAGATTTCTTGCAAGCTTATAGAGACTGCAGCCGGAGACCTTGATGATGCCCTTGCCCATGCATTCCCTGTATTCTCTGTAACCCTTCTGATCCAGATAGTTCATCGGGCGTCTCAGGGCATTCCCCTGTTCGTCTACAAGAACAGTTCCCTGCATCTGGGAGCAGAAGGCCATACCGCCGATCTTCTCGACGCCGACATCAGACCGGCTGAACAGTTCACGCGTCGTAGAACAGACCGCGTTCCACCATTCCTCAACATCCTGCTCGGCACCGCCGTCATCTGAGATATAAAGCCCGTATTCAGCCGTCGCACTTTCCACGAGCTTTATATCATCGCCGATATCGAACAGACATGTCTTAATACTGCTGGTTCCAAAGTCATAGACAATAATGTACATATTTTTAAATTAGCATACGCACAAATTTATTGTGTTGTGGAATTGTTAATCTTCGTGAACGGTAAGAGGTTTGATTATCTCCATAAATACATCAACATCAGTTCTGTCATACTCCTTGAACCCGCACTGTTCATATACATGTATCGCACGCGGGTTGTCGACATACACACCCAGGTATATCCTTCGGAATCCGCCCTCATTAAATCCGTACTCGATCATGCGTCTCAGAGCTTCCTTACCGAAGCCTTTATTCTGCATAGAAGCTGTCATAACTATGCCCCACTCGGCTTCGTCACCGTTAATATTGAAGAACGACGTGTTGCCTATGAACTTCCCCGTCTCTTTCTCTATCATCGAGTACATCATATCAGGCCCGGCGATCTTCTCCTTCATATACTCGATCTCTTCCTGTTCCGTATACGGCTCGCGGCGGTCACTAATGTACTTCGCCACGTTCTCGATGTCATTGACCATAACAAGATACTCCGGCACCAGATCCAGAGACGGCTCTATGAAGATTATTCTTTCCGATTCAAAGGCTTCTTTCATTCTCTTTATCTTACAATGCCAGCCACTGATTCATTCCGGCACCTGCATCTTCATTCGGACGTTCCACGAAGCCCAGTTTTGTATAGAATGGCTCTTTTCCTTTGGCAGAATTAAGATTAAGATTTACTATATATCCCGGTTTAATATCGGCCTTTATTCTTTTGATGACGGCCTCAACCAGCGTCTTCCCAATTCCCTGTCCCTGATACTCAGGAACAACGATTACGTCTGACAGGAAAGCTACATATCCGCCGTCCCAAGATAACCTTACAACACCTATGGCTTTTTCATCATCTCTGACACAAAGAACCATATAAGCGTTCTCTACACACTTCTTTGCTTCCTCGAGAGGGAAAAGCCTCCATCCGATCAATTTACGTAATTCTAAGTATTCTTCAGGAGAAATATAATCATCATATCTGATCATTTATTATCTGAATCCTTTTCTCTCTGTTCCGGCAATCCGGTAGTGTTATGCCCCGTGTCCCATCTTTGCCGAGAATCTTGCAAGCTCATCGGGGATCTTTATCGTCTGCGGACAAACTTCCTCACAGCTTCGGCATCCGACACACGACCATGGCTTCTTATCCTCATCGAGGGACATAAGAGCCATCGGAGCTATGAAGTCACCCGCACCTGCGACCATCGCCTCGTTATAGAGCTTAAGAAGGAATGGGATATCAAGGGACATCGGACAGTGCGAGACACAGTAATGGCATGCAGTACAGGGGACCGTCGTCTTCTTAATCATATCGTCAGCAATGCCGAGGATAACATTCATCTCTTCATCGTTAAGAGGCTTCGCCTCATCGTATGTCGCGATGTTTTCCTTAACCTGATCAAGTGTAGACATACCTGACAAAGTCATGGTTACGCCCTCGATAGACTGAAGGAACCTGAACGCCCATGCGGGAATATTCTCATCAGGTCTTAATGCCTTGAGCTTCGCCTCTGCGTCCTCAGGCAGATGCGCGAGCTGACCGCCTCTTACCGGCTCCATTACCCAGATAGGGATATTGAGTGAATTAAGAAGTTCGACCTTGCCCCTTGCATCCTGGAAATCGTAATCAAAATAGTTGAGCTCGATCTGGCAGAATTCCATGTCCTTGCCATAAGCGTCGAGGAACTTCTTCATGCAGTCGATATCGCCATGAGCAGAGAAACCGAGGTGTCTGATCCTTCCGTTTCTCTTCTGCTCCATAAGGTAATCATAGATGCCGAACTTCGGATCAAGGTATGCATCGACATTCATCTCGCATACATTATGGAAAAGGTAGAAATCGAAGTGATCCACCTTGCACTTCTGAAGCTGTTCCTCAAATATCTCCTTCACCTTAGGCATGTTGGAAAGGCTGTATCCCGGGAACTTGGAAGCGAGATAGAACGAATCCCTGTCGTACTTGCTCAAAACATCTCCTACGACTTTCTCGGAGTTTCCGCCGTGGTAACCGTATGCCGTGTCGTAGTAGTTGATACCGTGACTCATGCAGTACTCAATGATCTCTTCTGAGGCTTTGACATCTATCTTCGAGTCATCACCGCCGATGATCGGAAGTCTCATGTTGCCCATACCGAGAGCTGACAGTCTGATACCATGAAAATCATGGTAAATCATATTCGTACCTCACTTCCTGCGTACTTTGATATAAAGAGAGTATAGCACAGTACCGGGTATGAGACACATCGTGTCCCATCAGCAAAATCAGGGGTTTTGAGACTTCCTGTGTCCTTCTGTCCGGCGCGTGGAAAGCTTAAGCTTGAGCCATAACAAACATGAAGGAGGACATCACAATGTCAAAGACAATCTGGAAAGCTCTATTCTACGTAATCGGTATCACAGGAATCGGATTCATAATCTACTCCATGGTCAAAGATCAGGTAACACCTTATCTTGGGATCGGAACCTGCTTCACAGCCATCGCCAATGTTATCGGTTGTAAACTGAATCCAAAAAGATATAATCCTTGCAGAAAGAAGTTTTCTCCGGAGGACGATTAATGGATCAGGCAAAGATCGGCGGATTCCTTAAGGAATTAAGAAAAGAGAAGAATATGACGCAGGAACAGCTAGCCGACAAATTCTTCGTCTCAAGGCGCACCGTTTCGAGATGGGAGACCGGCAGCAACATGCCTGACCTCGATATTCTCGTCGAACTTGCCGATTTTTACGATGTCGATTTAAGAGACATTTTTAACGGCCAAAGGAGAGAACCGGAAATGAACAATGAATTGAAAGACACACTGCTTCAGGCAGCGGATTATACGAATGATGTCAAGAAGACTGTCACAAAGAGAATGAACTATATGTTCATGGGAGGAATCGGAGCTCTGGCGCTTTACTTTCTCTCGCTTTTCCTGATACCTGAGGATGCAGGCGGGATCATCAGCTTCATTCAGGGCATAATGCTCGGTATATCATTCGGAATGCTCGTTGTCGGCTTTATAATAACCGGCCCGCTCGGCGAGAAGTTCTTAAGTGGAAGAGCCTGCAGGAAGAAGAATTAATCAAACGAGAAAATCTTTTGCAAGATCATCAATTACATTACCAAAATTACCCTTCCAATAGCACATCGTTTCCGGCAAAAGTAAAATAACAGGGTTTTCTCTGTTGCCAAATTCATGCACCTTCATATCTCAATGTCTCCATAATAAATTCCGATTTGTCCCTGAATCGATTTCTTTAAAGGTAAACGATGATCACATCTAGGACATGGGAATCATATCATGGACGGTACACAATATTGGCAGTTATAAAGACTCCTTCAGAATATTTC
>CAMNNN010000170.1 GCA_946545505.1 uncultured Clostridia bacterium | reverse complement strand
TATGTCACAAGGTTATATACATTCACTCGAGAGCTTCGGCTCTGCTGATGGTCCGGGAGTAAGATACATCATATTCTTCTCCGGCTGCGCCATGAGATGCCAGTTCTGCCATAATCCCGATACGTGGAAGATGACTGACGGCCAGCTCATGTCTTCGGATGAGCTTATCGAGAAGGCTTTAAGGTACAAGGCTTACTGGGGTCCTCTGGGAGGAATCACTGTGTCGGGAGGCGAGCCTCTCATGCAGATCGATTTCCTGCTCGAGCTGTTCACCAAGGCTAAGGCCAAGGGCATCAACACATGCCTTGATACATCAGGCAATCCCTATAACACCAACCCCGAGTGGCACGATAAGTTCCTCGAACTCATGAAGGTAACGGACCTCGTCATGCTCGACATCAAGCACATCGACCCCGAGGGTCATAAGCTTCTCACCAAGCAGCCTCTGGATAACATCCTCGCGATGGCCCGTGAGATGAGCGACCTGGGAGTGAAGATGTGGATCCGCCATGTGCTCGTGCCCGAGCGCAATGACAAGGACGAGTATCTCATTAAGCTTTCCGAGTTTATAAAGTCACTTAAGACTGTAGAGCGCGTAGAGGTTCTTCCTTATCACACTCTCGGCGTCCATAAGTGGGAGACGCTCGGCATCCCTTACGAGCTTGAGGGGATACAGACTCCCACGGCTGACCGCGTGGAGAATGCGAAGAAAATCCTGGGAGCAGTCTGAGGTAAGAACATGAAGTTTAAAGCAGTATTATTTGATATGGACGGTGTCATCTTCGACACCGAGAGAGCCGTTATCGAGTGCTGGAAATTAGTGGCGCCCGAGGCGGGACTTAAGGACATCGAGGTGTTCTGTAAGAATGCACTCGGTATCAATTCTCAGGCTACCCGTGAACTGTTCATCAGTATGTACGGAACCGAAGTTGATTACGAAGGTCTCAATCAGAAGAAGCGTGAACTGTTTGTCAGGATGTTCGATGCGGGACTGGTGGCCGTAAAGCCCGGTGTGCGTGAGCTCCTCGGTTACCTTAAGGATAACGGAGTCAAGGTCGCACTCGCTTCCTCCACTTCAAGCAAGTCCGTGCTGCGCGAGATCATCGGTGCCGGTCTTGAGAAGTATTTCGATGAGATCGTGTGCGGTGACATGGTGACAAGAAGCAAGCCCGCGCCCGACATCTGGATGGAGGCTTTAAGAAGACTCGGTGTGGACGCGAAGGATGCGGCTGCCGTAGAAGATTCATTTAACGGTGTACGCTCTGCGAAGGCGGCAGGCCTCTACACTATGATGGTGCCGGATATCCTGCAGCCCGACGATGAGATCAGGGCACTGGCAGATCAGGTGTTCCCGTCTCTTAATGAGGTGTTAGAGTTCATAAAGTAAGGAGGTCTTTCATGGATAACGAGATTAAGTGTCCGAGCTGCGGACAGGTATTTAAGGTTGACGAATCAGGTTACGCTTCTATCTTGAAGCAGGTGCGCGACCACGAGTTCGAGAAGGAACTTAAGTCCCGTGAGGAGAAGGACCTCGAGATGGAACTGATGAAGCAGGATAAGCTCCATCAGGAAGATCTGTCGAAGAAGGAAGGGCAGATCTCTGACCTCCAAAGAAAGATAGAACATCTTCAGGCCGAGATCGATAAGGCTCAGACCGAGAAGGAACTCGCGGTTACTAAGGCCACTTCGGAGAAGGAAAAGGAGCTGTCTGATAAGAATAATGAGATCGTTAAGCTTAAGAGCGACATCAACCTTCAGAAGAAGGAAGGTGAGCTTGAGAAGAGCAATCTCATTGAGAAACATAAGGGCGAACTTAAGCTGCGCGATGAAGAGATAGAGCGCCTTAAGGACTTCAAGGCCAGACAGTCGACCAAGATGGTCGGAGAGAGTCTGGAGCAGCACTGCATGAATCAGTTCAATCAGATCCGCATGGCTGCATTTCCTAACGCCGAGTTCGGCAAGGATAACGATGCCAGCTCCGGAAGTAAGGGTGACTTTATTTACAGAGAGTCGTCTGACGGAGTGGAGTTCATCTCAATCATGTTCGAGATGAAGAACGAGATGGACACAACCGCGACAAAGCATAAGAACGAAGACTTCTTCAAGGAGCTCGATAAGGACAGACGCGAGAAGAAGTGCGAGTATGCGGTGCTCGTGTCATTGCTCGAGGCTGACAACGAATTGTATAACAACGGAATCGTGGATGTGTCTTACCAGTACGAGAAGATGTTCGTAGTGCGTCCGCAGTTCTTCATACCGATAATATCGCTGCTCCGTAATGCGGCGCTGAATTCACTTGTATACAGAAAGCAGCTTGCCGAGATTCAGAACCAGCAGCTCGATATCTTCCACTTCGAGGAGAATCTTGAACAGTTCAAGCAGGATTTCTCCGTCTCCGTGACAAGAGCTGAGAATAACTATAACGATGCCATTAAGAATATCGATAAGGCCATCAATGATCTTACGACCGTTAAGACCAAGCTTGAGCAGTCGATGAAGGGCCTTAATACGGCGAACGGCAAGTTGGAGAAGGTCAACATCAAGAAACTTACGAAGAATGCGCCTTCGGTTAAGACGATGTTCGATGAGATGGGAGAGAAGGACAATTAACCTTTAAGCAGGTATTTTCTCGTAAATTTATTTGCAAAGAAGTCTACAAGCGGCCCCATGAAGAATGCAGTGATGATGGTGCCGATGCCGACGATCGCAGTTACCGCGCTCAAAGGTTCCCCGGATATTACGTAGAGGATAGTACCGGCTATTACGCAGACGAAGTCTGTGGCGATTCTGTTGTACTTGAACTTGCCGATGTGCCACTTTTTTTCCATGATGATGGCGATGGCGTCGTAAGTGGAGACCCCCATGTTCGCAGGCATATAAAGACCTGCTGAGAAACACAGTCCGACTATGCCGAGCAGAAGGCAGACGATGCGTGCGATGGGTGCCTGCGTGGGAAAAATGGAAGTCAGGAACTGCTGCGAATACTGTGCCAGGTAGCCTACCAGGAACAGATTGGCGATTGTACCCAGTCCGATCATATGTCTGTCGAAGATGAGACTCACGAGAAGCAGTACCGCATTGATGACGATATAAAGCATTCCGTACTCGATAGGCGATATCTTATCGAGACCGCTTACGAGAGATGTGAACGGGTCGACGCCGAACGCCGCATACTTGAAGAAGCCTACTGCCACACCGCACAGGATAGTACCGACGATACACAGGACAATCCTCATCGCCATACGGTCGCGATGCATGAAGTTGTGCTTGACTGTACTCATGATACGGATTTCTCTATTCGCAACACGCCTCTTCTTGCATATGGTTCTTTGTAAAAATCATAATCATAGTAGTAAAGCATGTACCCGTCAGAATGAGATACTGTCCAATTATTATCAAACTTGGAAGAGATCACGTTCTCGTGGTCAGCGCAGTGATAACAGCAGACAGCGAGCTTTATGTTTGATGTATTTTGCAACACATTCCTAGCCCCGTCTAAAATGTAGGGCTCACTTCCTTCTGCGTCAATCTTAATGAAGAGGTCATCGTCAACAAGTTTGTTCTCCTTGATAAACGTATCTAGACTTACGTTGGTGTCGTCATCGTGATCAGAGACAAATTTGTTGATTATGTGTACTTTATCTGAGTACTGGCCATAGGTCTTAAGAAGAGCTTCATTCCAATCCGAATCACATTCAAATATATAGATAGCCTTAACTCGATTGATGTATTCCAACGGGAAAAAACCTTCCGCGCCACCGATGTCAATTATTACACTGTTCTCTTTTGGCTGGAATTCTTCTGTTGTGTAACGGTGTGGTGAGCGGGGATCTTGTTCTATGAGGATGTTATTGAAGTAGCACTTTGCCCGATAATAAGATTTGTACTTTCTTTTCATATAGATCTTATTATTCTTGTACAGACTATATATCATTC
>CAMNNN010000169.1 GCA_946545505.1 uncultured Clostridia bacterium | reverse complement strand
CTTAACTCGTTCCATGCCCGTCTTCATACCGAGAGTGGTAAGAGAACCCTCAGTAGGGTCACCTATGCAGGAATACTCACCAGCGTCATTCTTAACGATGCTGGCATCATTACACAGAACAGAAGCTCTGATCAAAGTCTCAAGCTTGCCTGAAGCCTTGACCTCATTACCGTCCTTATCTACAAGTCTGCCCTCGGGAGCGTAGCCGTTTCCTTCTACATCTACTATCTGGTCACCGTCATAAAGGACCTTAACTGTCATCTGATTCTGAGTAAGTGTACCTGTCTTATCAGAGCATATAACATCTACACATCCGAGAGTCTCTACCGCGAGAAGCCTCTTAACAATGGCATTGTTCTGAGCCATCTTCGTCATGCCGATGGAAAGAACGATGGTAACTACAGCGGCAAGTCCTTCAGGAATTGCTGCAACAGCAAGCGATACAGCAGTCATAAGGGCTTCGGAGATTGATTCCTTCTGAACGAAGATATCTACTACGAATACGATAATACATACGATGATACATACAACTGCAAGGATCTTACCCAGATGATTAAGACTCTTCTGCAAAGGTGTAACCTCATCATCCATGGTTGACAGCTTATTCGCGATCTTGCCGAGCTCGGTATTCTTGCCTGTTCCGACAACTACGCCCGTTGCTCTTCCGTAAGTCACGGAAGTTCCCATGAACAGCATATTCTTACGGTCACCGAGTGAGCAGTCCTCTCCGAGGATAAGATCCGCATCTTTATCCACTGCTACGGATTCACCGGTAAGTGAAGCTTCTTCAGCCTTAAGAGAATTCGATGACAGCAATCTGATATCGGCTGATATAGCGTCTCCTGCATCGATCGAGATGATATCGCCTTCTACGATATTCTCGGAATCGACCATAACGACCTCGCCGTCTCTTACGACCTTGGTCTGAGGAGAACTCATCTTCTTCAGTGCTGCCAGAGCCTGATCCGCTTTACCTTCCTGATATACGCCGAGAATGGCGTTAAGGATTACGATAGCAAGGATAACGAATACGTCGATCCATCCTTCAAATCCTTCATTATTCTTTATAGCCATAAAAGCCGAGAGGATAGCGGCAGCGATAAGGATGATAACCATCGCATCCGCGAACTGTGCCAGGAATCTCTTCCACAGAGGCACCTTCTTCTCTTCTCCCAATGAGTTGGGGCCGTTCTTCGCCAGTCTGTCAGCGGCCTCCTGACTTGTAAGACCGACAGAACTGTCAGTCTTGAGTTCCCTTAATACTTCTTCCGTACTTCTCGAAAATGAGTTTTCCACTTAAATCCCTCCGTGCGCAGGCCAACCCACGCTTATACTGGGATATATTATAAATAACGTATTGTTTTTTTCAATTAAAATGTAAAATGTTAGAAAGAATAAATTTAGATTTGTATTATGAGGATTATATGAAAGTTTTTCTTAAGATCCTGGGGGGATTCTTCCTCTACCTTATCACGACATTACTGGTTGTTCTCGTAGGATTCTACGGAGGACTTAAGATTGCGGTTGAAGGGCCTTCAGACCACTTCAGACAGATATTCGTATCTTCGATGATGGAATCATCTGCCGGACCTATCGCCATCAGAATGGTTCTCAGCGACGAAGAGATAAATGCTATTCTGGCGAACAACAAGACAATCGAATTCGACCAGATTACCGATACATCTCTTATAGAACAGATGAGAGCTGACGCCGAAGCAGCCGCTGCTGCCGCTGAACAGGCAGGAATCGAGGCCGAGAGCAATCTGGACCCTGACGGAGACGGTATAGAGCTCCACGAGATCTCAGGCCCCATGTATCACGGTATGATGATGATCGTATACGATCCTTCCCGTGTTATCTGTGCGACTATCGATAACTATACGCATTCAGGCGCCGGAATGACACTCGAGCAGCTTATAGATAAATACGGTGCCGTCGCGGGTATCAACGGCGGACAGTATGAGGACGAGAGCGGCCTCGGAATCGGCGGATGGCCTATCGGTGTCGTTATGTCGCAGGGGGTTCTCCGTGCAGATAATGCCGACACATACTACGAAGCAGGTACTGACGAGAACGGTGATCCCATTTATGAGACACGCACCAGCCTTCCCACGGCAGGCTTCACTCAGGATGATATCCTCGTTGTAGGTACTTTCGGCGGCAGTTATGCCGAAGGCCTCGGTCTGCGTGATGCGGTATCGTTCGGTCCCGCGCTTATAGTAAACGGCGTTGCTGCCAACTACAGCGGTGTTGGAGGCGGACTTAATCCCCGCACAGCTATCGGTCAGAGAGCCGACGGAGCAGTACTGATGCTCGTTATAGAAGGAAGAAGATCTACTTCCATGGGAGCCACGATGGCCGATCTTATCGACATCATGGTCGAATATGGCGCCGTAAATGCCTTTAATCTCGACGGAGGCATGTCATCCTCCATGTGGTATAACGGCGAAGAGATAGTTGACAATGCCAACATCAGACAGGACAGAGCCATTCCTACAGCCTGGGTTGTTCTCCCTCTTGATGATTCATCCGCTTCCACGGAGGTGACAGATGAAGAAACATGATCAGAACAACAAAAGCTATTCCAAGGAATCTGCACGCGTAAACACACCTGTAGTAAGATCTGAGTCTTCACCGTTCGTGGCTCAGCAGTCCGTGCATTCAGGCAAACCGGTAAGAAAGAAAAAGAAGAACGGCACAAAGAAGTTCCACATCTATGTCGCGATACTCTTCGTATGGCTCATTGCCGTTACGTGCGTGATTCTTTACGGATACAGAAAGTTCAACACATTCCTTGTTGATTATGAATCATCGTATCAATCCTCGAGGCCGGAGCTCGTAATGGCTGAAGTCTTCACGCATTTCGAAGCGCATGATATCGATTATATCTGGCAGAACATGCCTGAGCATCCCACAGTATCACAGTTCGAGAACGAGGATGCCATCAAGGCTTATATGCTGTCGATGCTGGAAGGCAAGACCTTGACCTATGTTGAGTCCGGAGAGTACACGGCAGACAGACCCTGCTATACGGTCGAAGCTGACGGGTATGTAGTCGGTACCGTAGCGCTTACCAGAGTCGGACAAAAGGAGTACGGCAATCCCATCTGGGCACTGTCTGATATCTCTTTCCCCGTTCTTCCTCTTGAAGGCGCCATGATCACGCTTCCCTCGAATTCCACTGTGTATATCAACGGTATACAGCTTGACGATACATATATAACCGAGCAGATTCCCGTAGAAGAGGATGAGCTCCAGTATGTCGAGCCTTACGGAGGCACGATCCCGGGATTCACTTCATATGCGGTTTCCGGTCTGTACTTCGAGCCTTCGGTTGAAGTAAGAGATTATACGGGTGAGTTGTGCCCTGTAGAATATAATGCCGATTTCGACCGTTACAGGGCCGAGTATTCGACGAATCATCCCGAGAGAGAAACGCTTGAACAGTTCGGAATTGATTTCACCACTACATTTGCCAACGTTATCTCGATGGATGCGGATATTTCTGAACTCGATCCTTACTTCCCTCCCGATTCTCTGGCTTTGAACTATATCAGCAGAAGCACCGCGCTTCGCTATTTCACGGGACACGGCGCAGTAACGATCCAGAATCAGGAAGTTCAGGAATTCATCGCATATAACGAAGATACGGTCTATATGCAGGTTTATATCGAGCAGGAGATGCAGATGTGGCCTGACCCTGAGATCGTTCCTACGACGACTCACATCTACCTTACGAGGATCAACGGTGAGTGGCAGATCTCAGGAATGAGATACTAATGAAGGCTCTTGGCGTCGAACAGTGCGCTCGTCGCTTCGCTCCTCCGCAACTAGCAGAGCCGTTCATTAGCATCTCAGAACAAAATTGATATCATTGCAAATCAAAAAGCTCCGCTGATGCGGAGCTTATTTGGTGCCCAGAGACAGAATCGAACTGCCGA
>CAMNNN010000168.1 GCA_946545505.1 uncultured Clostridia bacterium | reverse complement strand
AAAGGAACCGTACATACGATTAATGCAGATAAGCTGATAAAGTCCGGGGTTCTTAGATTATTATATTCAAGATTTCCTATACGAAAAATGCTATTCCGCTGATTTGTTAAAAACGATTGTTACCTGAATGATACTCCAAAAATGGTGCATCGTCCATCGCACCGGAATCATGAGGGGGAAGATGAGGACTATCACTGCTATTAGTGATGAAGAGTCCGACAGGATCCTCGGGATTGATTCCGGCTTCGAAGACGATGTTATCTTTGACGACGATGATTAGACCTCAGCTACTACCTCTACTTCTGCGAGGACATTCTTGGGTAGTGTCTTAACAGCCACACATGATCTTGCAGGCAGTGATGTGAAATACTTGGCGTAGATCTCGTTGAATACGGCGAAGTCGCTCATGTCGGCAAGGAAGCAAGTCGTCTTAACTGCCTTGCTAAAGGATGAGCCGGCCGCTTCGAGAACTGCGCCTAAGTTCTTCATGATCTGTTCGGTCTGACCTATGATGTCTGAAGCTTCGACTGTGTTTGTCTCGGGGTTGATCGCGATCTGACCTGATGTGAATACGAAGCCGTTGCTTACTACTGCCTGTGAGTAGGGGCCTACTGCCTTAGGTGCGCTGTCTGTGTGTACTTTGTTCATGTTGTCCTCCTTAGACTGTTTTGAATCCTTGCTTGGCAAGTGCTTTCTTAATTTTATTGATGTGTTCGTGATTACGCGTCTCGAGTGTGATGCGTAGATAGCATCCGTTGACATCGCTTCCTTCGTTTGCCCGCTCATGGTGGATGGATATTACATTCGCACCGAGTTCTGCGAAGATTCTGGATACATCCATGAGCTGACCCGGCTTATCGATAAGCTCGATGTTCAGCGAGTATGTTCTTCCCGTCATGAGAAGGCCTCTGCTTATTACTCTCGACAGTATGGTTACATCGATATTGCCGCCCGACAGGAGACATACGGTCTTCTTGCCTTTGACCGGAACCTTATTAAACATTGCTGCAGCGACTGATGCCGCACCGGCACCTTCGGTAACGAGCTTATGCTGCTCCATGAGTGCGAGAATCGCTGCTGAGATCTCGTCATCCGTAACCGTTACTACTTCGTCGACATACTCAGATACGTACTTGAATGTATTGTCTCCGGGTTCCTTGACTGCGATGCCGTCTGCGATGGTGGAGACTGAATCCAGACGCTCCTTCTTCATGTCGTGAACTGAATTAAACATGCTAGGTGCACCGGCAGCCTGAACACCGTAGACTTTTATGTCAGGGTTTAATGACTTCAGTGTGAAGGCAACTCCGGAGATGAGTCCGCCTCCTCCGACCGGAATAATGGCCGCTTCCATATCGGGGAGCTGCTTAAGAAGTTCAAGACCGATCGTGCCCTGTCCCGTGATGACGAGCTCGTCGTCGAACGGATGGATGAATGTATATCCTTTCTCTTCCTTAAGTCTCAACGCTTCAGCATAAGCGTCATCGTAAACCCCTTTAACGAGGCAGATTTCGGCACCGTAACTTCTTGTCGCTTCTACCTTCGAGATTGGAGCACCGTCGGGAAGACAGATGACAGATTTGATTCCGTTCTTTGCAGCAGCGAGTGCGACTCCCTGCGCGTGGTTACCGGCTGAGCAGGCGATGACCCCCTTGGCTTTTTCTTCATCGCTTAATTGGCTCATCTTGTAGTATGCGCCCCTGACCTTGAATGAACCGGTTATCTGAAGGTTCTCGGTCTTAAGGAAGATATCCGCATCCGGATTGATCTTCGGAGCCGCGATTATGTCGGTCCTTCTGATGACCTTATCGAGTACATATTGTGCGTGATAAACTTTGTCGAGTGTAAGCATTATTATTTGTTCCTTTCATTCTCATAATTCGGTTATGATGTCGTCGATTGAGCCGCCCGGAGGTAGCATCGGAAGTACGAATTCATCGCAGTCGACTGCGCAGTCGATAACAAATGAGTCTTCGCACGAGAATGCTTCCTCACATGCTTTCTCAAGCTCATCTTCACTGAATACCCTTATGCCTTTTGCTCCGAAGGATTCCGCGAGCTTTACGAAGTCCGTGGGGCGTTCGAGTGTTGTTTCGGAATAGTGTTCATTAAAGAACAGTGTCTGCCACTGCCTTACCATTCCAAGTACTCCGTTATTCATGATGACTACCACTATAGGAACTTTCTTTGTTACTGCTGTCGTAAGTTCATTTAGGTTCATCCCGAAGCTTCCGTCACCTGTAAAAAGCACACTCTTTTTGCCGGTCGCCTTGCTCGCGCCGATGGCGGCTCCCATTCCGTATCCCATGGTTCCGAGGCCTCCGCTCGTAAGAAATGATCTTTTTGATGAGTGCGGGTAGCGCTGTGCCGTCCACATCTGGTGTTGGCCTACGTCGGTCGCTACCGGGAGTCCTTCTGAGAACTTACTGACCGTATCTATGATGCAGTAGGGATTAAGACTGCCTTCCGGTGTCTTTGCCATGGCACGCGCCGTGTATTCGTTCTCTTCTTCCTGAAGCTGCCGGATGCGTTCCTGCCATTCAGAGCGCGTTTTTGCTTCAACTTTATCGAGGAGTCTTTGGAGCGCGTCTTTAAGGTCGCCTTCCATTGCGATGTCAGCAGGGATGTTCTTGCCAAGTTCCCTGCTGTCGATATCAATATGTATTATTCTGAAGTTCTTCGCGTATCTGTCCTTGTTGCCGGTGGCACGGTCCGAGAATCTAACACCGATCGCGATAAGCAGATCCGCCTCATCTTCGGCTTTTGAAGACGCATAGTGTCCGTGCATGCCCTGCATGCCGAGGTAACGCGGGGTGTCATGCGGTATTGCCGGCAGCCCCATGAGAGAGCTTCCCATCGGAGAATCGATCTTTTCCGATAAGGCCTTAAGCTCTTCTCCGGCATCTGCCGTTACGACCCCGCCTCCGAAATATATATACGGTCTGCTCGACTTGTTGATCATGAGAGCTGCGGCATCGAGATAAGATTCGCTCACACGCGTTAAAGGCTGCTTCTCGATCTTGCCGAAAGGCTCATATTCGCATAGGGCGACTTGAACATCCTTCGGCACGTCTATCAGGACGGGTCCCGGTCTGCCTGATATGGCCGTCTGCCACGCTTCCTTCAATATGCGGGGCAGCATATTTACGTCTTTTACAATCCAGTTGCGTTTCGTGACCGTCTTCGTGATGTCCACGATATCGACTTCCTGAAAACTGTCCTTGCCGAGCAAAGAGGTGGGGACATTGCCCGTGACCGCCAGCATGGGAACTGAATCGAGGTAAGCTGTCGCGAGTCCCGTCACTATGTTTGTAGATCCCGGACCTGAAGTCGCTATAACGACGCCCGGCCTGCCGCTTGCTCTGGCATAACCGTCAGCGGCATGTGAGGCTCCCTGTTCATGGGCCGTGATAATGTGGGTAATTCGGGTTCTTTCCTCATAAAGTGCATCGAAAATACTAAGCACCTGCCCTCCGGGGTAGCCGAATACCGTGTCGCAGCCCTGTGCGATCAGGAAGTCGATGATGATCTGTGCGCCGTTTCGTTTCATAAAAACCTCCGTGTTTGTAAAATTAAAGCCCCGGCAGTCGTTCTGCCGGGGCTTCGGTTCGCTTTATATCGACAATCAGGGTTATCAGTTATTCACAAGCGTAGGAAGGGCAGAACGACAAAACACACGGTCAATAATAATGATCGCGTTGATAATAATGCTGATAATAATAATGGCGGATGCCAGATAATTCATCAGGCCGTTTCCCTTCGGTTTGTTGGGTGAATTGTAAACTATAAAACCTATCATGGCAAGGGGGAATTGTATAAGTTTTTTGTGTTATAATGTTCGATAGTTCGCACATCGTTCAACAAAATAAGGGCTTTCAAGGTTCTATCTCAAAAACACTCCTATTCATTCTACTGCTGAGATAACGCTCTATCGTTCATCCCGACAAATCCGAATTTGCCGTTATTTGTTT
>CAMNNN010000167.1 GCA_946545505.1 uncultured Clostridia bacterium | reverse complement strand
CTCTTAAGAAGAACAACCATATCGCATCCATGACGGGTGACGGTGTTAACGACGCCATGGCACTGAAGTCCGCGGATATCGGTGTTGCAATGGGTATCACGGGTACTGACGTCGCAAAGAATTCTGCCGACATGATTCTTATGGATGATAACTTCGCTACCATAGTCAAGGCAGTTGAAGAGGGAAGGATCATCTACTCCAACATCAGAAAGTTCGTAAGCTTCCTGCTGTCATGTAATGTAGGTGAGATCCTTGTTATCTTCCTTCTGTCACTTATTCCGAATACGGTTATTCCGGGTATCGCGGCTCCTCTTACTGCCATTCAGCTTCTGTGGCTGAACCTTGTTACAGACTCGTTCCCGGCATTGGCTCTCGGACGTGAGAAGGGTGAGCCCGGCATTATGAAGATGCCCCCGAGACCTAAGGGAGAGCCCATCATCAACAAGAGTATGCTGGTTCAGGTATTTGTTCAGGCAACAGCCATCTTCGCCTGTGTAGCAGCTGCATTCCTTATTCCGCTTACGAATAATAACGGATTCTTCTTCGCAGATGATATCGCGCCTCTTACAGGTGCAAGAACAGTGGCATTCGCTACACTCATCATTGCGGAACTCTTAAGAGCATTTGCTTCAAGATCAGAGGGAATTTCCGTATTCAAGCTCGGTGTATTCACGAATAAGCTCATGAATACGGCGACAGCTGTCTCGCTGGCATTGCTCCTCGCAGTAATCTATATTCCCGGTGTTAACGGTGTATTCGATAATGTAGCATTGAATCTCACATCATGGCTCGTGATTATACCTTTGGCACTTATACCTTTTGCTGTCAGCGAACTGTTCAAGCTTACCAAGAAAGGTAAATGAAAGAGTTAGAACACAATAAAGAGGTAAGCAGGGCTGAGTTTCTAATTGTAGCCCTGCTTATTCTGTTTGTGTTACTTTACGCGATCATTTCCAGGATGGTCGAACCTCTGTCTTCCGGTAGAAACTGGGAGACTCCCGAAGATCTTAACGGCGCGACATTCGCCGCTATAAGTTCATCCACGTATATTCCTATAATCCGTGAACGTTTTCCCGATTCGGATATCGTTTATGTAACGGACTGGGTAGATCAGGACATTTCTGTCTCTCAGGGAAAAGCAGACGCTGTTCTCGTAGAGTCTTCCAGTGTGGAGCTCATTATGGAAGAGTATCCGGAACTCGTGGCTTTGCCGGAACCTGTCGGTTACGCTGAATACTGTTTCGGATTCGCCAAGACTGACAAAGGCTATCTTCTGATGGAGCAGATGAATGCTTTTATATCTCGGCTCCGAACGACCGGAGAGCTCGATGAGATGTGGGGCAGATGGGAAGAATTTGATGCTGCACCGGAAGCTCCGGTCCCCGTCATGCTTGACAGGGCGCCTGAAGATACGGTCGATATAGTAACATCGCTTGACTGGCCGCCGATGGCTTATCTGAACGGTAATTCCGAGTGCGGATTCATGATCGATGTGGCGTACAGATTCCTTGAAGAGTACGGATATGATTACACAATCGAGAATCTGCCCATCGAGAGTGCTTTGGCAGGCTTCGAGGCAGGTAAATATGATTTCTGCTGCTATGGGATGATGGTCACTGAAGAGGGTGCGGAGAATATTTATTACACTGATCCTATATATGAAGAGCCGATCTATGTAATGATCAACAAGGCTGATTATTCCGGATTCCTGCCGGAGGACAGTACTCCCGAGACATTCCACGAGGCGGCCGATGATTTCTTCCGTGATATTCAGGATAGCTTCAACAAGACTTTCGTTACTGACGGCAGATGGCATCTGATACTCTCAGGCCTTGGCGTGACTATTGCCATATCAGCTTTGTCAGGCCTGTTCGGAACTCTGTTAAGCGCATTGATCTGCTTTATGCGAATGAGTAAGAAGACATGGGTTACTGCGTTTGCACGGGTCTATATCAAGACGATACAGGGAATACCGGTCACGGTGCTTCTTATGATCTTGTATTATGTAATACTGTCATCGAGCCGTGTAACGGCATTCTGGACATCGGTTATAGGTTTCTCCATAGATTTCTCTGCCTATGTATCCGAGATTATGAGAAGCGGTATCGAATCTGTACCGGAAGGACAGAAGAAAGCGGCGACAGCACTGGGATTCGACCGTAAGAGCACATTCTTCCATGTGGTTATTCCTCAGGCGGTCATTATGATCCTGCCGGTATATATGGGACAGTTCATCGCGATGGTTAAGATGACCTCTGTTGCAGGTTATATCTCCGTCCTCGATCTTACGAAGATATCTGATCTTATCAGAAGCCGCACATATGAGGCTTTCTTCCCGTTGATACTTACAGCGGTGATATATTTCATTGTGGCGTGGATGCTCACGTTGGTATTGAGATTCTGGAGTAAGAGGATCGATCCTGCGTCCAGACCCCGTGTGATAAAGGGGGTGAAGATGCATGCTGATTAAGGTTGAGCATTTGAAGAAAGTGTTTGACGGTGGCGTATGTCCTCTTTCCGATATAAACTGCGAGATCAACGAGGGCGATGTCATCTCCATTATCGGTCCTTCCGGCACCGGAAAGAGTACATTCCTTAATATCCTGAACCTTCTAGAAGAACCGACTGAAGGTAAGATTTTCTATGAAGGCGAGGACATACTTGCCGCAGACTATGACCGTAATGCATACAGAAGACAGGTCGGAATGGTATTTCAGTCATTTAATCTGTTTTCTCATCTGACTATAGTCGAGAATCTTATGCTGGCGCCTGTTAAGCTTCTTGATATGCCCAGACAGGATGCCTATGACAAGGCTATAGATCTGCTCAGATTGGTCGGCCTTAAGGATAAAGCCTTAAGTTATCCTAATGAGCTCTCGGGCGGACAGCAGCAGAGAGCCGCGATCGTAAGAGCCATGATGATGGATCCGAAGGTGTTGCTTTTCGATGAGCCCACATCTGCTCTTGACCCTGCGGTGACCGGAGAAGTACTAGCTGTTATCAAGGGACTCGCTTTAAATGGAATGACCATGATCATAGTTACGCATGAGTTAACCTTCGCGAAGAACATATCTTCCAGAATCTTCTACATGGACGGCGGACTGATCTGTGAAGAGGGAACGCCTGAACAGATATTTGATAACCCCGCGAATGAGAAGACGAGAGAGTTTATCAATAAGCTTAAGGTGATCCGATGTCATGTTGATAAAGAGAACTTTGATTTTCCGTCGTTCAGCTCGCAGATCGTGGAATTTGCCTATAAGCACATGATAAAGAAGGAGACGGCGGACCGGATGGGTCAGTTATATGAGGAACTGTGCTGCATATCGATAATCCTTAAGTGTGCCGTATTCCCCGAGGCCGACATATCATTTGCTTATTCAGAAGAAAAAGGCGAGATAGATATGACTATGACCTGGAACGGACCCCTTTCCGATCCGATTAAAGACTTGGATCCGCTGACATCGAAAATCATAATGAGTGCGGCTTCCGAGATCCGTTACAGCATATCGGACGGCCTTAACAGGGTGGATGCGAAGATAAAAGAAAAATGAGTTTGCACTATAAACTGCCTTATGTTAATATCTTACGGCTGAAACTATTGAATTATAAATATCGGAGGCTTATTAATGAGCGCACTTGATGTTGTTTTATCTATATTCGATATCTTACTTGGTATCATTATGATCATTCTTTTCCTTGTTCAGGAAGGAAATGACCAGGGTATGGGCGCTATTTCCGGCGCATCCAGTGATTCTTACTACAGTAAGGCAAAGGGACAGACTCTCGAGGAGAGACTTAAGCAGGCTACAAAGGTTGTTGCAATTCTGTTTGCAGTAATGTCCATCGTTCTTTATCTGGCTGTAACTAAGGGATTCTGATAAAGATTACAATTTGAGCAGTTGACGGTCGTGCCATAGGTACGGCCGTTTATTTTTGTTATACTTTTACTTAAGGGATATACGGAGGCTGTAATGGCATTTAGCAGGAATGATAAGAAGAGCATAA
>CAMNNN010000166.1 GCA_946545505.1 uncultured Clostridia bacterium | reverse complement strand
AGCGATAAGATACATGCAACCGAGCTGTGTCGTATAAGCCTTAGTTGAAGCTACCGAGATCTCGGGGCCTGCAGCCGTGTAAAGAACATAATCAGCCTCACGTGCGATAGTGCTTCCGATTACATTAACTACAGCGAGGGTACGGCTTCCCTTCTCCTTGGCAAGCTTCATCGCATTACGTGTATCAAGGGTCTCACCCGACTGCGAAATGACGATGGTAAGTGTGTGCTCATCGATGAGAGGATCGGAGTAAATGAATTCACTTGCTACTCCGCATACTACGGGTATCCTGCACAGTTTCTCGAATAAGAACTTCCCTACACAACCTGCGTGGTATGCAGTTCCACAGGCAATAATATTGATGTTTGTTATATCTGCCAGGAACTCTTTATCGACGGGAATATGCTCAAGATAGATTCTATCATCCTTGATCCTGGGCCTTACTGTATTATCGAACGCAGCAGGTTCTTCGAACATCTCCTTCATCATGAAGTGAGCATATCCGCCCTTCTGAGCAGCATTCGAATCCCACTCGACATGAGATACTTCATAATCGACAGGCTCACCGTGAACGTCTTTGATCTCAATGGAATCCTTCTTCATGATCAGATAGCAGTTATCTTCCATGAATATTACATCCCTGGTGTACTCGATGAGTGCCGTAATATCAGATGCTACGAAGTTCTCATTCTTGCCGATTCCGATAACGATCGGGTTATCCTTCTTGGCACAGATAAGCTGATCGGGTTTATCAATACAGAGAATGCACAGAGCATACGAACCGACGATATCTGCAAGAGCTCTTGATACGGCGGCTTCAATATCATTGCTGCCGAGTTTTACGTAGTAATACTCGATAAGCTGGGCCGCTACCTCAGTATCTGTCTCTGATTTAAACTCATATCCCTTCTTCTTCAGGAACTTACGAAGCTCGGCATAATTCTCGATAATACCGTTATGAACTACACAGATCTTACCGTTCATTGACAGGTGCGGATGCGAGTTCTCATCGGAAGGCGCACCGTGAGTAGCCCATCTTGTATGACCGATACCCGATGAGATCTTATTGGTCTTATGCTCATCAAGGTTATATCCCTGCAAAGCAACTTCATCACTTAATTCGCTTACACGGCCCTTCTTCTTGATAAGATGCAGTTCGCCGTCTTTAATAAAAGAAACACCGGCTGAATCGTAACCACGATACTCCAGTGTTTTCAAACCGTTTATAAGTACAGAAAGAGTATTTCTGGCTCCAATGTAACCTACAATTCCACACATTTATGTATCCTCCTGCTGCGTTTCCGCAGTCTCGTTCAAAGAATATACGGTAACGGAAATAGTCTCCGGTACCTGTCTTTCTACACGGAAATAGATATCGTTATCAGAAGATGAGATAACGATAGGAAGTTCGCAGACACCGATCTGCTCTATAGCAGAATAATCGATCGTAGCGACAATATCTCTCTCGTTCAAAGAATCGATAGTATTGCTTCGTCCGACAAGCTCGAGTTCAACTGAATCTACAGGATAAGAAACATCGATATAATCAGGCGTAGCAGAATCGTTATAAGTAATAGGTACTGTAATAGACTTAGTTACTACAGGGTTGGTATTAACCTGTATATACATCCACAGGCAGAAAGACAGGAACAGCGAGATCAGCATGAGAACCAGCTTGGTTCCGGGACCGACTCTCGATGAATTGGCAACTGCCTCTGCCCTTGCAGTTCTGATCTGAAGATTCTCGGAATTCTCTCCGGCAGCTTCAGTAGCAGTAACATAAGCAAGGCGAGCTTCTTCTTCAGCATTCTTCTTACGTCTTACCTTATGCAGAAGCTTACCGAGGCCCTTACGTTCAACCTTATCAGTCGATACTCCGAGCAGGAAGTCGAGATTAGCCTCAAGTTCGATGGCATCCTTCATCTCATACAGGTTACCGTTAACAGCAATTGAGATAGAGCCGCTCTCCTCGGAGATAACGACTACGACGGTATCGCCCATTTCGCTGGCTCCGACAGCAGCTCTGTGACGAGTTCCGGACCTTACGAGGTTATGCATGGTAACCGAAAGCGGTACGTGGCAACGCGCTGCAATGATCCTTCCGTCTCTTATAAGAAGTCCGCCGTCATGCATCGGCGAGCCCTTATAAAACACGGACTGAAGCACTGAACTCGTAACAGAAGAATCGAACTTAACGACATTCTCCTGTGTAAGGAGCTCATCCAGCCTCGTATTACGCTCGATAAGAATAAGCGCGCCTGTCCTGGTGGCAGCCATATCCTTACATGCCGTACTTACCTCATGAATGAATGTCGAAGATACAGCAGATGCGTTGGCTTCTTCCGAAGAGAACAGACTACGAAATGAAGTAAATGACTTAAGTCCAACAGTCTCGAGAACTCTTCTAAGCTCAGGTTGGAAGAGTACGATAAACAGGATAGCGAATACATAGAGCAATCTGTTAAAGATAAAACCGACCATCTCGAGGCCGAACAGACCGCACATGAGAACAAACATCAGAATGAGCACAATACCCTTGATAAGCTGCCATGCACGTGACTGCTTAATGAACAGTAAAGCCCAATAGAACAGAGCAGCGACAAGAATAATATCAACAGCATACCTGATTACATCAAGCGTGCTTCCGAAGAAAACAGAACCGCTTGAAAAGCTGTTAATCAACTCAACTATAAAATCAATAAGTTGTGCTATTAAAGAATCACTGCCCATAACTAATTAATTCTATCATTTATTCCTAATCTCGACAAAGGATTTTCAACGCATGCAAGACGGATTTTCACGGGATCTATACCGAATGATAAAAGTCTTGAAGCCTCCTGTCTCATATTGGTAACAGAACCTGCCAGATTGCCGCCCTCACCGTAATAAGTTCTACCATCCTTAACAGTTACATCAGCATCAGCAAGCTTATATGTACCGTCAGGCATACCGGCACCACGCATGGAATCCGAGACCACTATTATCCTGTCTGCGGGAAGCATGGCGAAAAGCATTCTTAACACAGGCGGTTCTATGTGAATTCCGTCACAAATTACCTCAGCATACACATCCTTGTTATCGAAGACGGCGCCCAATACTCCGGGGTTTCTCTTAGTGCAGCTGTTCATGGCATTAAGGATATGAGTTACGCTTACGGCTCCTGCTGCAAATGCTTCGCATGCTGTATCATAATCGGCTTCAGTATGTGCAAGCGAGATAACATACTTCCCTGAGTATTCCTTGATAAAGTCGATTCCCCCATCAAGCTCGGGAGCTACATCGATGATCTTAAGTAATCCCGGGTAAGACGATTCGATTCTGTCCACCACCTTGCCTGCCGCTACAGGAGCGATACAGAAGTCACGGTTCTGAACACCGGCTTTATTCGGACTCATGAAAGGACCTTCAAGATGGACTCCTAAGATATCTGCATAAAGGCCGCCTTCGTCAAGAAGAGCATCACGCGCTTTGGCAACTGCTTCAAAGCACCTCATGATATTGTCTTCGCTGATAGTCATAGTGGTAGGACAGAATGCCTTCACTCCGAATTCGGGAAGGCGCCTTGCCATCTTTACTATTCCCTCATATGAAGCATCGGAGACATCTTCCCCGAAGGCTCCGTGTATATGTGTATCTACGAATAATGGTTCATCGATCATAAGGATATTATCTCATAAAATAAGAAAAGGGACTGCCGATGCAGTCCCTTTTACTCGAAAAGTCTTATCAGGATCAGATGCAGCCCTGAGCGATCATAGCGTCAGCTACCTTGAGAAGGCCTGCGATGTTAGCACCTACAACATAGTTGTTCTCGTGACCAACTTCAGCAGCAGTCTTATCAACTGTCTCGAAGATATTTGTCATGATGCCCTTAAGCTTGGCGTCAACTTCCTCGAATGTCCAGGAAAGTCTGGCGGAGTTCTGGCACATCTCAAGACCGGATGTAGCAACACCACCGGCATTGGAAGCCTTACCGGGGCAGAAGAAGATCTTGTTCTCCTGGAAGTATGTGATTGCATC
>CAMNNN010000165.1 GCA_946545505.1 uncultured Clostridia bacterium | reverse complement strand
AATAGGAAAATCTTAAGAAATCAAGGTCAAAAATCATGGAAATAAGGAAAGGTCCCTACGGACAATTTGTAATCAGAAAGATTGAAGATATCGGCTCTATACACAACTATACCCAGAGGTTGATTGCAGAAAACATTCCGGGTCATATGCTTCCTCTTTATGTTATTCCGGCCGTAAGCACTTATGAGTTATCTTATGATTTCTCAGGGCTTAAATGTTTATCTCTACTACCCCAATTCCAGAGGTCTGAGATTAACCAACTCCGTAAGGCTCTCGGGGACCTTTTCTTATCTTTATGTGATCTTCCGGATTATTTGCTGTCACCGGGATCGGTAATTCTGGAGGATAAGTTCGTCTTCACAGATGATTCATTCACTTCACTTCGTGTCTGTTTTGATCCCGTTAAGATACCTTCAGGCAAACTTAATATCAGATCCTTATCCGACGCCGGAATCAGAACATTTCTTAATTCGGAGAGCCTGTCCGCTTGTTTAACGCCTGATGAGATCGACAGGATAATATATGCCGTCGAACAGAATGATGATGAGCTTCTGCGGCAGGAAGCAAACAGGATAATGATTCCTCTTCCGGAACCCGAAGCTAAGTCACTCCTTCTTGATCTGAATGAGTTTAAGCTCACTTTCTTATTAAGTCTGCTGTCTTTGATATTCATGCTGTTAAAGTTTCCCATCCTCTCACTTCTTGTTGTCACGGCAGAAGTATTATTCGCTGTAAAGACTTACAGGAAGATAAAGGACAGCCCGGAGATCACAGTAGCTTCTGATTCTGACAGCACCAAGCGCCGTATGCTGTTCGGCGACTCTGATGAAGTCTGCGCTATCGACGCACTTATCCTTACTGTATCAGATCCAGGTACCGGCAAGGAAGAGAAACGGGCCGTATATACAGATAAAGCAGCGATAGGATCAGACCGGTTCCTGTGTGATATATATGTACCTGACAAGGAAATGTCGGCTATACATGCGCAGATCAAGAAGATTGGAAACACATATTATGTCTGCGATCTGTCACAAGACAATTCGACATTCATCGATAATGTGAGATTAACCCCGGGACAGGATTACGAGATCAAGACCGGTCAGGTCCTGATGTGCGGTATACGGGAATTCAGGATAGATATAATCTGATCAGAACGGATCTTTCCAGTCGTATTCTTTGACAAGGACCGCGATTCTTTCCTTCTGATGGTCCGAGCCGTAAAGTTCGAGGAGATGACGTCTTGCACGGGCTCGTGCCATAGCCTGCTCATGCTCTTTAACAAGGACTTCCCTGGCGGTACGGTCTTCTATAAGCTTAGCTTTCTTGAGCTCTTCATATGCATTCGTATATGACTTGCAGGTTCTTCTGGGACTTAAGTCCTCAGGATACTCTGCCGCATTACATACGATCTTGATCATATCCTCGCTTACTTCACAGTAGCCTTCGGAGATAGTAAAGTACTTCGTCTGCTCGTCCTGAACGAGATGGGACATTCCGGGACTTAAAGCAACGATCAAAGGCGGATGACCGGGCATAAATCCCATCTGTCCGTCGATCGTATTAATAACAACAGACGATACATCGCCTTCGAAGAACTTCTTATAAGGCGTTACTATCGTAAGCTTAACTGTATTAACCGAAGCCTTGGCCATATTAGTTAGTTCCGTTGTTATCGTCGTGATATGCCTTCAGTACGTCATCAAGGTCGCCCTTCATGAAGAAGTACTGCTCAGGTATGTGATCAAGCGATCCGGAGATTATCTCACCGAATGCACGCACGGTCTTCTCGATAGGTACATAACGGGGTGCATAACCAGTTGAATCAGCTGTTACGAAGAACGGCTGCGACAGATACTTCTGGATCTTACGGGCTCTGGATACGGCCTGTCTGTCGTCCTCAGAAAGTTCCTCCATACCGAGGATAGCGATGATGTCCTGAAGCTCTTTATATCTTTGCAGATTCTCCTGAACCATACGTGCTACATGATAGTGCTCAGGGCCTACTACATCCTCACTCAGAATTCTGGAAGAAGATTCGAGAGGATCTACAGCAGGATAGATACCGAGCTCAACTACAGATCTGGACAATACGATATTCGCATCAAGGTGCGAGAACGTCGTCGCAGGAGCAGGGTCGGTAATATCATCGGCAGGAACATATACGGCCTGAACAGATGTGATAGAACCGTTCTTGGTAGATGTGATTCTCTCCTGAAGCTCACCAACCTCATTGGCAAGAGTCGGCTGATAACCTACGGCCGAAGGAATTCTTCCGAGCAGAGCCGACACCTCGGAACCTGCCTGTACAAAACGGTAGATATTATCGATGAACAGAAGAACATCCTTCTTCTTCGCATCTCTCAGGTACTCTGCCATCGTAAGACCTGTAAGCGGAACTCTCATTCTCGCACCGGAAGGCTCATTCATCTGACCGAATACCATTATCGTCTTATCAAGAACGCCGGACTCTTTCATCTCGCCCCACAGGTCATTACCTTCACGGGAACGCTCACCTACACCGGTAAATACGGAATAGCCGCCGTGCTCTGAAGCGATGTTACGTATAAGCTCAAGGATAAGGACTGTCTTACCTACACCGGCACCGCCGAACAGACCGATCTTACCTCCGCGGCTGAACGGTACGAGAAGGTCGATAACTTTAATACCTGTCTCGAGAATCTGAGCAGTCGGATACTGATCCGTAAACGAAGGAGCGGGCTTATGAATAGGCATATAGGCCTCGGCTTCTACGGGACCGCCGTTATCAATAGGACGTCCGAGAACGTCGAACAGTCTTCCTGTGATAGTCTCGCCTACGGGAACATTGAACGGTGTACCCAGAGACATGGCTTTACAGCCTCTTGTAAGACCTTCGGTCGCGTTGAAGGAAACGCATCTTACAACGCCCTTACCTCTTTGCTGAAGCACCTCGGCAAATACGTCCCTGTCACTCTCGACACCGTCAGTAGAAGCGATAATTCTTACACCGTCGTTGATCTTCGGTGTCTCACCGCTTCTGAATTCACAGTCAATGACAGGTCCGATTATCTGTACAACTTTACCTTCTGCCATATCTTCAAACTCCTTATCCTTACTTACAGGTTATCAACCTGGTTAGCGCCGTTGATGATCTCCGTCAGCTCGTTAGTTATCTTGGCCTGTCTTGCCCTGTTGAACTTAAGCCGTAAAGCCTTCATCATGTCCTCGGCACTGTTAGTTGCATTATCCATAGCGGCAAACCTGGCGGTCTGCTCACACGCGTATGCCTGCGTCATTGCTCCGTAAACCATCGCGTTAAGGTACGAATCCACAAGGAATCCGAATACTTCATTTACGTGAGGGTAATAAGATATCTCCGATTTCTCGGGCTTCTCATCATTCCCGTAGAATGCTCTTACTGCATCGATTGACTTAAAGTCGACAGGTGCGAGTCTAATAACCTCAACATTCATGTTAAGCGCTGACTCGAGCTGGGTATAGACGAGATATACAAGGTCATATTCCCCGATGAGGAACTTCTGCTTTATCATGGAGACTACGCTCTGTGCCTGATAATAAGTCGGTTCAGTAAGCGGATAAGAGAATCCGGTGTCGACGTTATAACCCATATGCGCCAGTCTCTCTCTGACGACTTTACCGAACACATACATCTTATAGTCAGTGGTGATACCCTTACGGGAGTTCTCGAGAATCTTAGCCTGAGCGTGTTCCTCACAGGCTTTAACGACATTGTTGTTATAAGCGCCTGCCAGTCCCTGGTCACTGCACAATACGAAGTAAGCGATCTTCCAAGTCTGACCTGCGACTTTCTGTTCGAGCGTAAAGAAAGGATTGTCGATGGCTTCCTTGTTAAAACGGATATCGCTCATCGTATTAAGACAATTCTTTACAAAAGGATTCAGTGTATCAAGAAGCGCGATGGAACGGCGTTTCTTCGCGGCGCTGACAAGCTGCATCGCACCGGTCATCTGCGCTATACCCTGTACGCTCTTTATCCTTTTCTTTACGTCGTTAAGAGTCTCCATCAGTCTTCTTCTTTGTACTCGGGATGATC
>CAMNNN010000164.1 GCA_946545505.1 uncultured Clostridia bacterium | reverse complement strand
ACATTTTCTCGAAGGTTCCCCGTAAGAACAACTTCTCCGAGAAGATACAGATAGTTCCTTTCGAATCTTTCTGGAATGATCTTGCAGTCTGCATGGATACCATGGAGACCAAGAAGAGCGTTGAGGAAAGCGCTAACTACGCCTACGAATACACCATTGTCCCGAGACTCGATTCCAACGGAACCAAGTGTATCGGCGCCACAGGATTCTTCCGTGATATCACAGAGGAACACAAGCTCGACATGACAAGAAGAGACTATGTAGCTAATATCTCTCATGAGCTCCGCACTCCTCTTCAGACGCTCCGTGGTCTCATCGAGCCTCTTGCAGACGGCATGGTTAAGACGGATGCGGACAGAATGAGATACTACGACATCATCCTTAACGAGACATTAAGACTGTCGCGTCTCATCGACGACATGCTTGAGCTTTCCAAGCTTCAGTCGAGAACGATCGCATTCCAGATGTATCCTTTTGATATCAATGAACTGCTCGACAGTATTCATGCGAGATTTACTCCCGTCATGAAGGATGCCGGCATCTACTTCAGCATACACAGCACGCTCGACAGACTTCCTACGGTATTCGGCAACCCGGACCGTGTAAATCAGATCCTGGTAATACTGCTTGATAACGCGAAGAAGTACACGCCTTCCGGCGGCAGCATCACGATCAATTCCGACTACGACGAAGACATGGAGAAAGTTTTCATCTCAGTAGCAGACACCGGCCAAGGCATACACGAGTACGACATAAACCACATTTTCGAGAGGTTCTTTAAAGCTGACCGTGCACGCGGAAAGAAAGGTACGGGCTTAGGCCTCGCCATCGCGAAAGAACTCCTCACCTACATGGGCGAAGACATTACAGTCGAGAGCGAGTACGGCAAGGGCACCAAGTTCACGTTTACTCTCAAGAAGGCAGAAGCCGTTAACACATGGGAGTAAGGATCAACAAGTACATTGCCTCGAGCGGATTCTGTTCCAGAAGACAAGCAGATGAGCTTGTCGAATCCGGTAAGGTAACGGTAGATGATACCGTCGCAGTCAATGGCACTGTAGTAGAAGAAGGTTCCATAGTTAAAGTGGACGGCAAGGAGATCTTCCCCGAGGAGAAGAGAATCTATATCGCGCTTCATAAACCTCTCGGTATTACGTGCACCACAGACAGGCGCGACCCGAGCAATATCGTCGATTATGTCGGGATGGATGACCGCATATTTCCCATCGGAAGACTCGATAAGAATTCTTCGGGACTGATACTGCTTACCAATGACGGAGATATCGTCAATAAGCTTCTGCGTGCCGAGAACGGTCACGAGAAGGAATACCAGGTCAGAGTCGACCGTAAGATAGAACCGGACTTTAAACCGAGAATGGAAGCCGGCGTAGAGATCCTGGGACAGATGACACTGCCCTGCAAGGTAACGGTTATGGGGACTCATACATTCAACATAGTCTTAAAGCAGGGGCTTAACCGTCAGATAAGAAGAATGTGCGAAGCATTGGGCTACCGCGTTACCAAGCTTAGAAGAATCAGATTTATCAATATTGAATTGGGTAACATGAAGCCCGGAGATATCAGGAATCTTACACGCGAAGAGATCAGAGGATTAAAATCTTCCGATAAGTCTGACTAATTTCTCGAACGGTCTTTTAAGGACAACGTACCAGATTTCTTTACGAGAATACTTCTCAACCATGATGGTATAAACGGGAGCAAGTCTGCCGGCGATAACGTCGGTAAAGACCTGATCACCTATCATTACTGCCTCTTCGGCCTTAGTATCCATCAGCTTCAAAGCACGGAAAATACCGTCCGGCCTGGGCTTATGGGCATAAGTAACGCAGGGGATGCCGAGAGCCTCGGCAATGCCTGCAGATCTTCCCGACTTGGCATTGGACACCAGACAGCAGATAAAACCCGCTTCCCTGACCTTATCGATGAACTTATACGCGTAGTCATCGGGCTTCGTCGCATGATCGGGGCCCAGAGTATTGTCGAAGTCCAGAAGAAGGCACTTCTTTCCCTCCTCACGAAGCTTGTCGAGAGGGATATCATAGACGCTTCCATATACGGCGTCAGGCTTCATGGCGGCGAAAATATTCATACTGATGAATTGTAAATATAAAATAATTAATTGTAAATCACATCTGTGATATTATATGTGGCGATAAAGAAAAGAGGTATTGTTATGAAGATAGCAAAATTCGGAGGTTCGTCACTTGCTGACGCGTTCCAGATCAAGAAGGTCTGCGACATTATTCTGTCAGATCCCGACAGAAGGATCGTAGTCGTTTCCGCTCCCGGTAAGAGAAACAAAGAAGACATCAAGGTAACGGACCTGCTTATCGCCGTAGCCAAGGCAGCTTTGGCCGGTGAGTCTTATGAGGACGAGCTTAAGGCCGTTGTCGACCGTTTCAGAAGCATCTGCGATGATCTTGATATCGAGGATAAGCTTCCCGAGATCAAAGAGACTTTGAAAGCTGCCGCTTCTTCAGACACATCTGACGCCAACCGCTATCTCGACACAGTCAAAGCCATGGGCGAAGACTGCTGCGCCAGACTCGTATCCGCATACCTCACATCTATCGGTCACCCTGCAAAGTACTGTAACCCTAAGGAGTGCGGTTTGTACCTCGAGCATGATGCCGCAGGAAAAGCAAGGATCCTCGGCGAGTCCTATGAGAACCTCGAGAGCCTTAAGTATTCCAAGGAACTGTGCATCTTCCCCGGCTTTTACGGATACGGCAAAGACGGCAGAATCATTACATTCTCCAGAGGCGGCTCTGATATTACAGGTTCCATCCTGGCAGGTGCCGTTAACGCAGATGTATATGAGAACTGGACTGACGTGGATAATGTTTTCGCTGTTAACCCCAACATCGTAAACAATCCTTTCCCTATCTATGAGATCACTTATGATGAGATGAGAGAGCTCGCTTACGCAGGATTCTCGGTACTTCACGAAGAAGCGCTCTATCCTGTTTACGTAAGAGGCATCCCCGTTCATATCAGAAATACGAATAATCCTTCTGCCAAGGGCACTAGAATCGTATCCGAGAGAACTCACTATGATTCACTCGTTACGGGAATCGCCGGTGAGAAGGGATTCCTCACGATCACTGTTGATAAGTATCTTATGAACCATGAGGTCGGCTTCCTCTCCACCCTTCTCAGGATAATGTCCGAAGAAGGCATCCCGGTAGAGCATATTCCTTCGGGAATCGACTCCGTAACTATCATAGCAAGAAAGAAGTACTTCACTCCCGAGAAGGAAGATATCGTTATCAACCGTTTCAGGAACGAAGCCCGCGCTGAGAACGTTAAGGTAGAAAGAGACCTCGCTATCGTTATGATTGTAGGTCAGGCTATGGAAAAGTCCGTAGGTATCATGGCAAGAGCCGCTTCCGCGCTGTCTGCAGCCGGTATCAACTTGAGGATCGTTAACCAGGGCGCTTCCGAGATTTCCATGATGTTTGGTGTTTCCGAGGAGTACACGGACTACGCAGTAAGAGTTCTTTACAAGGAACTGTTCAGATATTAATAAACATCTGAATTAATTAAGTTCATACAGGACCGGCCCTTCGAGGTCGGTCCTTCTTATTGTGCAGCCGTATTCAGTAAGGCGATCAAGTGTGGAGGGTGCCGGATGACCGTAAGGAGAATTCTCCGCCACCGAGATTACCGCTTCATCAGGCGATACATATTCCAGGAACTCCGATGAAGTGGAATAAGCCGAACCGTGATGACCGACTTTAAGAATATCGGCATCCAGATCTGCTTCTTCCCTCATAAGAGCCGATTCAGTGTCGAACCCAATATCTCCGGTAAAAAGTATCGATAAGTCTTCATATCTGAACATCAGTACCACACTGTCCTCATTACCTCCGTCCGTCACCTGATGAGGCCAAATGCATGTAAGAGTCACATCATCGGTCATCACTATCGTCTGACCGGCCCGAAGGTCATAACATGTAAGCAGCTCGTCTATTCTTCCTGCTTCATTAAGATAATTAAGACCTCCTATATGATCCTCATCCATGTGTGTCCCGACAGCCATATCAACAGAATAAATAC
>CAMNNN010000163.1 GCA_946545505.1 uncultured Clostridia bacterium | reverse complement strand
ATTGAAGTAACCAGATGTGCTCCCGGCACTAAGCTCGAGTGCATCGGTTACAGTCATATCTCTGCTGACGGAGAGATCATCGAGACAGGTCTGTGGACCTGGACAGGAAGCATAAGTATTCCCGATCTTATCGGTATCGATAATGAAGTTGCTGCTGTAGTTAACGGGGAGCTGGATGAGCTCACAGGTATTCTTGAAGGCGTGGTGGCTACAAGTTCAGTTGATCTTACTATTAGTGATCCCGCAGAGACTGATGAGAACGGTTCGCCTGTGCGCATTGTAAGAAGTGCAGAGACTAATCTCGGAGATCTTACAGCCGATGCTCTAAGAGATCAGACGGGTGCCGATATCGCCTTTGTCAACGGCGGAGGAATCAGAATCAGTATTCCTGCCGGCGATGTAACTTACGGTGATATATATGCTGTATTCCCGTTCAACAATCAGGTGTGTGTCATTGAGGCTTCCGGACAGCAGATACTTGACGCTCTTGAATGGGGAGTACACCTTCTTCCGGATGAATTCGGAGGCTTCTTTCAGACATCCGGTTTGAGTTATGAAGTTGATTGTTCTGTCGAATCAGGGTGTACAGAAGACGAATATGAGATGTTCACCGGTGTAAACGGTGAGAGAAGAGTAAGCAATGTTATGGTAGGAGAAGATCCTATCGATCCCGATGCATCATATACAGTAGCGGGATCTGATTATATCCTTCTTTATTCGGGCAACGGTTATTCGATGTTTGCCGACTGTACCGTTATCAACCGCTCGGCAGTTATTGACAGTGATGCGCTGATCAATTATATATCTGACACGCACGGCGGTGTTATCGGAGAAGAGTATTCCGATCCTTACGGACAGGGACGTATAACGATCAACTGATACCGCTCCATTGTTTTTTGTAATCTCTCGGAGACTGGCCGAAGAACTTCTTGAAGGTCTCAGACATGTAGCTGACACCGTTGAATCCGGTCATGTCTGCAATCTGCTTTAACGTGTAATTGCCCGAACGCAGATGTTCCGCCACTTTACGGGCGCGCAGGTGCATAAGGTAATTTACGGGCGACTCGCCGACATACTGGTTGAACAGATAATTGCACTGGGATTTGCTGACATTGCCTGCGTTAGAGATATCCTCGAGTGAGATCGTCTCTTTATAGTTGATATTCATAAAGTGAAGCATGGACTTGAATGACATCATGCGCGGATCGACATTGTTATCCTCGGGTTTGGGACCGTAATCTTCCGACTTCTTCATTATGAGTTCCCACATGAGAAACAGGCGCTTCGTAACCTCGAAAGCATTATGTCTGTAATCGGGAAGATCGATCATAAGGTTATACATATCTTTGGTATAAGTGTTTATATACCGAAATCTCATGAAAGGCAGTTCCGGGTTGTCGATGATGGGACGTACTGCTTCCATCTCAATGGTTACAGATGACATAAGGATCGAGGGATGGGCAACGAAGATCACGTACTTCGCGATCTTGTCGTCAAGCGACATGCTGTAGTGAATCTGATTGGAGTTAACGACGATGGTATCTCCCTCGTGAAGCACCAGCGTGCGGCCGTTGACTGAATATGCCATAGATCCTTCTTTGACAGTTAATATCTCCAGATCTTCGTGGTAATGGGGGACACGTTCCCATGTGCAGTTAGGTTCGATCCATCCGTCGTAGATATATGAGGGGAATGCCGGATTATCGTAGTTTACGACCTCTGAGCCGTCGTCACGCTTGATGATAAGGCCCATCTGTTCGCGATTCATAACTATTCTCGCCCTCCTTCGCGCTGATTATAACAATATTCCATCAATCTGGAATATTGTTATAAAAACCGACTATAAACACACTATTTTCATCACTATAACAACAATATACTGAATATAGTTCAAATTCAAGAGAGTTTTTGGGGGAGGCAATTATGGATAATCAGGCTCTGGTAATGAAGAATGTCTGTAAAGACTTTAAGGTGTTGAACCGTCATGAAGGTCTGAAGGGCAGCATTCAGGATCTGTTCTCGCGTGACTACAAGACCATAAGCGCTGTAAAGGACGTGTCGCTCGAGGTGTCCAGGGGAGAGATCATCGGTTATCTCGGCCCTAACGGAGCAGGCAAGTCTACTACTATCAAGATGATGACGGGTGTACTCGAGCCCACATCCGGAGAGATACTTGTTAACGGCAAGGTGCCGTACAAGAACAGAACTGAAAACTGTGAGAACATCGGTGTTGTTTTCGGGCAGAGAAGCCAGCTTTGGTGGTCTTTGCCGCTTGTCGAGTCTTTTAAGCTTCTGCGCGATATCTATATGGTACCTAAGAATGAGTACAACGATATGATCGAGCTGTATAAGTCGCTTGTGGATATCGAGCCCATCATCAATAAGCCCGTAAGGCAGATGTCACTCGGTCAGAGGACATTGAGCGATATCCTTGCAGCATTCCTGCACAACCCGGCAATCGTATTCCTTGATGAGCCGACAATTGGTCTCGATGTATCTATGAAGGATAAGATCAGATCTTTGATCAAGGGGCTTAACAAGGAGAAGAATACAACGGTAATCCTTACCACACACGATATGGGAGACGTTGATGCTCTGTGCAAAAGGATAGTCATTATCGATAAGGGTACAAAGATCTACGACAATGATATCGAGCATCTGAAGAGTTACTTCGGTTCTTACAGAACTCTTCACATGCGCCTCGCGGATGACACCTGGGAGTCGATGCTCATAGATGAGAAGGAGACTGACATCATGGATGTCATCATGCGTAAGCAGAAGGAAACAAAGATCAAGGACATTCGTCTTGAGGAGATCTCCACTGAGGAGGTCATCAAGAAGATCTATGAGGGAGATGCAGCATGAACCCCAGGAAATTATTGGCACTGACGCGTGCCGGAATAATGGAATCGTTGCAGTTCAGATTGGGTACGTTCGTGACGCTGTTCGCGAACCTCATCTATCTGGTGCTCGTATATTATCTTTGGAAAGCCATCTACGCATCTTCGGGTGTCGATGTGGTTAATGGAATGACATTCACGGATACGATGATCTATCTCATTCTCGCGACGTCTCTTTTTAACTTCCTTGAGATGTTCGTCGTATGGGATATGAGCAGATCGATCCAGTCGGGCAAGATCATTCTCGATCTTCTTAAGCCCATGAAGTTCCGCCGCTACACATTCTGGAGCTACTCCGGAAGCCACGTGGTATCGTTCTTCCTGACTTTCCTGCCGACTTTCATCGTCGTCATGATCATCACACACGGAGCCATACACATGGGCTTCAACCTTATCTGGTTTGTGATAGCTACGGTATTCGCACTTCTTATTAACTTCAACATCGAAATGCTGGTGGCCACGGTGTGCCTCTACACGGAATCAACATGGGGCATCAACATAGTGAAGGAGACCATAGTGCTGCTTCTGTCGGGAGCTTCAATACCTATAGCTTTCTTCCCGGATAAGCTTAAGACTGTGGTCGAGTACATGCCTTTTCGAGGCGTGTATGACATACCGCTGACGATACTGCTGCAGAAGAACGGAAGCGATACCCTCGAAGGACTGCTGCCGATGTTCCTGTTCCAGATTATCTGGATCGTGATACTTACGGCTGCGGGCACACTGTTCTGGAATTACTCGGTGAAGAAGATCACCGTTAACGGAGGTTGATCATGGAACATGTAAGAGGATTTGCTTTTTACACGAAGCTCTACAGGAAGATCCTCGTTCAGGATCTGAAGACCAAGATGAGCTACCGTGCGGATTTCATAATATCGACGATCGGAATGATAATGACTAACCTATCGGGTTTTGTGACGTTCCTGATCCTGTTTCGTAACTTCCCGACGATCAACGGCTGGGATTACTATCACATGTTGTTCCTGTACGGGTTCTCGCTCGTAGCCCTGACCCCGGTGCAGTGCTTCTTCGATAACAACTGGAACCTGAGATTCATGGTCTACAGCGGCGACTTCATCAAGTACTGTTTCCGCCCCGTGAATGTATTCTTCTACTTCATATCGGAGGTGTTTGATGTTAAGGGCTTAGGACAGCTCGCATTCGGTATAGGAACGCTCATATATTCGTGGGTAC
>CAMNNN010000162.1 GCA_946545505.1 uncultured Clostridia bacterium | reverse complement strand
TCGCATATGAACCCTTCGAGGGTATAGTTACCGATAATTTAAGAGACTGGGTTAAGGTCAGCGATGCATGTGAAGCTCTCCTGAACAGCCCGACGCTAAATGAGGATGTGCTGGATCCCGAGCGCGACAATGAATTCATAAGAAGAGTCGGCGAGAGCAGCAGATTCGGAAATATGAAGATATCCGGGTATATCAATGATACCGATGTCGAGCGCCAGATCCAGTTCTCAGCGTGCGTGTTCGATATCGACGGCGAACAGACTTATTTCGTTGCTTTCCGCGGCACAGACAACAACATCATCGCATGGAAAGAAGACTTCAACATGGGCTTCGAGTTCCCGGTGCCTGCACAGGCGCGAGCTCTCGAATACTTCGAAAATGTCGTCAGCACATTCAAGGACGGTACCTTCATGGTAGGCGGTCACTCCAAGGGCGGTAACCTCTCGGTCTATGCAGCTACTTTCTGCGACGATAAGTACAATGTTCCGGTAACGGATATCTATAACTTCGACGGTCCGGGCTTCAGGGAGAATATTATGGAGATGCCTGAGTTCAAGAGGATCGAGGACAGTATTCATACATTCGTTCCTGAATTTTCTGTTGTCGGCATGATCCTCGAGCATCTCGAGAAATATTCGGTCGTTCATTCAGGCGAGACCGGCATTATGGAACATGAGATCCTGTCTTGGGAGTGCGGCCCGACTGCATTCGTTCACAAAGAAGAGAGAAGCGCCGGAAGCAAGTTCTTCGACCAGACATTCAGAGACTGGATATCAGGACTTGATGAGGTTCAGCGCGAACAGTTTGTTGATACCGTGTTCGGCCTTATTATGTGTGATGATGCCAAGAAGCTGGCCGAGTTCAAAATCAACAGAAAAGAGACTATCAACTCTATGATAGAAGCCTATAAGCACATGGATGCGCAGAATAAGATCGGCTTCAAGAACGCGGCGAAGAGACTGCTGGAGACGGCGGGCAGCGTATTAAAGTCCGGTAAGGACAAACCGAAGCTGCCGGTGTGATACAATAATTGTCTAGAATAATTAACAGGGGTAGGTATTATGGCTCTTAGAAACATAGTAACAGAAGAGGATCCGATACTTCGTAAGAAGTCCAGAGAGATCGACGAGATCACTCCCAGAATCGTTAAGCTTCTTAATGACATGGCTGAGACGATGTATTACGACAACAGAGGTATCGGTATTGCAGCTCCTCAGGTAGGAGTATTAAGACGTGCATTCGTAGTCGATATCGGTGACGAACACGGCAGACTCGATTTCATCAATCCTGAGATAACAAGCCGTGAAGGTGAGCAAAGATGTTCCGAGGGCTGTCTGTCGGTTCCCGGCAAGAGCGGAGAGGTCATGAGGCCTGCCAAGATCCACATCAAGGCTCTCGATATCAACGGTAATCCTTTCGAGATGGACGCCGAGGGCCTTCTGGCTGACTGTATTTGCCATGAGTACGATCATCTCGACGGCATTCTGTTCATAGACAAGGCAATCCCGGGTACTATTGCAGAGGCAACAAATGCCGAGTGATATCAAAGTAATATTTATGGGTACGCCGGAACTGTCGGCTACCGTGTTAAAGAGTTTAAGCGCCGCCGGATACAATGTTATCCTGAGCGTATCTCAGCCTGATAAGCCTGTAGGAAGGAAGCATATCCTTACAGCTCCACCTGCGAAAGGTCAGGCGCAGGAACTCGGGATCGAAGTATATCAGCCCGATTCGCTGAAGACTGACGAAGCATATGATTTTATCAAGGCCAAGGAGCCCGATCTCATAATAACGGCCGCTTACGGCAAGATCCTTCCTCAGAGAATGCTTGATATCCCCAGATATGGATGTATTAACGTGCATGCTTCATTGCTCCCGAAGTACAGGGGAGCGGCTCCGGTTCAGTATTCGATTCTGAACGGCGATGACGTGACCGGTGTTACGATCATGAAGATGGATGCCGGCATGGATACAGGCGATATACTGACCCAGGTCAAGGTTCCAATCGACATTAACGACCACACTGATTCACTTATGTCCAAGCTCGCGGACGCAGGTGCGAAGCTTCTTCTCGAGACCATTGAAGATTACATCGCAGGTAAGATCACTTCGATTCCTCAGGACGCGGACAAAGTGACCGTCACATATCCTGTTAAACCTGAAGATGCGGTTCTTGACCTTACCAGGCCTGCGAGAGAAGTCCACGATAAGATTAGGGCATTAAGCTCATGGCCCGGCTGCTCCACGACTTTTAACGGCAAGAGGATCAAGATATATGATTCGAAGCTTGATGAAGATGATTCTGATAAAGCTGAACCCGGTGAGATCCTGATAGCTTCCAAGGGTAACTTTAAGGTTAAGTGCGGCAAGGGCTCCATCTACATTCTCGAGCTTCAGTCCGAGGGCGGCAAGCGCCTCAAGGCTATCGACTGCGCACATAACTACAGGCCGGGACAAAGATTCGGAGTCTGATTTGGAAGACAGGGAACTGATCTATTCCATACTTTACGACTGTTGTGAGAACAAAGCGTTTTCCAACCTCTCGCTTGGTGCGAGCGGTGCGGATGACTTCGTTCGCGCCGCCGTTTACGGGACACTTACTTATGTTTATTCAGAGGATTATGTTATCTCGAAGGTCTCCGGCAGGGATCCGGCCTCTCTTGATCCTAAGGTGCGCACGATTCTGCGTTTCGGTATCTGGCAGATAATCTATTCCGATAAAGTTCCTGATTATGCTGCGGTAAATACTTCCGTAGACCTCGCGTCCAGACATGCGCCGAGGGCGAAAGGCCTCGTTAATGCAGTCCTGCGCAAGGCTTCTGCTCTTACACCTGAAGAGCGTGACTTAAGCTCAAGCAAGAGCGTGGAGGCGGCTTACTCTCTTAAGCCTGAGATCTACGGCATCATCAAGAAATCCTACGGCTCCGGAAGGGCCCCTGATATAGCACGTGCGCTTCTGAGTCCGTCGCCTATGGCTATAAGAGTTAACACGCTTAAGACTTCCGTAAGTGAGCTTGAAGCTCAGCTTGTATCAGAAGGCTTCGAGGTATCGAAAGCATCTTTCATGGATAATGCACTTATCCTTAAGCCTACTTCCGCTTCTCCGTCTATCGAGAAGTCGAAGGCTTTTACTGAAGGTAAGTTCATGGTGCAGGGGGAAGCTGCACAACTGGCGTCCGTAGTGGCTCAGCCTAAGCCGGGAATGAGGATCCTTGACTGCTGTGCGGCTCCGGGAGGTAAGTCTACTCATATGGCAGCTTTGGCTGAGAATAAAGCTGATATACTCGCTCTTGATATCAACAGTTCAAGAACCGAATTGATCAAAGAGAATGCGGCCCGAATGGGAGCTTCGATTCGGACAGGCGTTGCCGACAGCTCTTCTTATAACGAAGAAGACGGATTCGACCTGGTTTTGTGTGACGCGCCCTGTTCCGGTCTCGGCATAATGGGCGGCAAGCCTGATATAAGACTCACGATAACATATGACAGGATAGTTGAGATAACTGCTAAGCAGAAACAGATCCTCGATAATGTGTCGAAGCTCGTTAAGCCCGGAGGCGTACTTGTTTACAGTACCTGCACCATCAACAGAGGCGAGAATGAGGATCAGGTTCTAAGTTTCCTTGATTCCCATGGTGATTATGAACCTGATAATTTTGACAATATACTGCCTGACAGATTACAATCTTCGGGCGTTAAAGGTATGCTTACTCTCCTGCCTGATACTGACGGCTGTGAGGGGTTCTTTATAAGCAGAATGCGGAGGAAGAATGGATAAGGAAGGCAAGAAGTTTTGTCTTGATCTGACTGAAGAAGAATTACTGAAGTGGTGTCTGGATAACGGATTCCCTAAGTTCCGTGCAGGACAGATCAGGAAATGGCTTGATTCAGGTGTTACCGAGACTTCCAGGATGACCAATGTCCCCGCGGCTATGAGACAGAAGCTTGAGGAGGACTTTATCTTCTCCTCCATGAAGATAATCGATGAATTCATATCAAAGATAGACGGTACCAGAAAACTCGTATATCTGCTTCCAGACGGCAACATAATCGAGACCGTTATCATGAGGTATAAGACCGGACTGTCGATCTGTATCTCATCTCAGGCGGGA
>CAMNNN010000161.1 GCA_946545505.1 uncultured Clostridia bacterium | reverse complement strand
TGACGGAAGTGCCGATGAGGAACTTAATAAGGCCTGCGAGGAGCAGAAGAACAGTTTCATCGCACATATGGACGACGATCTTAATACGGCTGATGCCATTCCTGATATCTTCGGTCTTGTTAAAGCTGCCAATACTGCAGTCTCTTCAGGTAAGGCATCGCGTGCCGCACTTCAGAACGCTTATGACACTCTTATGGAGATAACGGGCGTTCTCGGTATTGACTTAAGCGATCAGGAGGAGGGTATTCCTTCCGAGATAACCGAGCTTGTCGAGCAGCGTGCCGCAGCCAAGAAGGCTAAGGACTTCGCAGAGGCAGACCGTATCAGAGATCTGATAACTTCGAAGGGTTATTCCGTTAAGGATACTCCTCAGGGACCTCAGGTGGAAAAGTTGTGATAATTCCTTTTATTGCTGCGGACTTAAGGGAGGTAAATCCTTCCGTTCTCGCATATATCGGCGATTCGGTATATGAGTTATATGCCCGATGTCATGTCAGCGAGAAGACGGCATCGAACTCCGGTAAGATGCATAAGCTTAACGTGCATTATGTATCTGCTGCTTCACAGGCTAAGGCCGTAACTGCCCTTGCCGAGGAGCTTACCGAAGAGGAAACAGAATATTTCAAGAGGGGAAGAAATTCTAATTCCCCGACCATGTCTAAGAATGCGAGCCCGATGGATTATATGAATGCCACCGGGTTCGAGGCTTTATTGGGTTTTCTTTTTCTGGATAACAGAGGAGACAGACTGGACTACATTATTCAGAGATCATTCGAGGTAATTGACAGTGAGCAGGGATAACAGGGGAAACAGAAACGGCAGAGATAATAGAGATAACAGAGGCAGAAGAGAATTCCGCCCTGCAAGAAACGATAACCGCAACAGGGAAAACAGAGAGACCCGTATTCCTGAAGAGGAGAAGGCTCCTTCAGCTGACAGACTCGAAGGAAGGAATTCTGTGCTCGAGGCTATGAAGGCCGGACGCGAGATCAATAAGATATGGGTTCTCGATACTCAGGGTAAGCCCGATCCCATCCTCATCAGGATTCTTGACGGTGCCCAGAAGAAAAAGATCCCTGTTGTCCGTACGAAGAGGGAAGCTCTCGACCGTATGAGTGAGACTCATAATCACCAGGGTGTTATCGCTGCCGTCGCCAGTCACGAATATGCGAACATCGACGACATGATCGCCAAGGTAACGGCCGAAGGAAGATATCCTTTCTTTGTTGTTCTCGATGAACTTAAGGATGCTTATAATCTCGGTTCCATCTTGAGAATAGCGGATGCCGCCGGTGTTGACGGCGTAATCATACCTAAGCACAGATCTATCGGTCTCGACAGTGTTGTGGCGAAGGCTTCCGCAGGTGCTATCGAATATGTTCCCGTAGCGCGTGTAACGAATATTGCAGCTACACTCCGCGAACTTAAAGAGAAGAACGGTTTCTGGGTCTTCGGAACTGATGCCGAAGGTCAGACTGATTATGATAAAGCTGACTACAAGGGTTCCATCGCTATCGTTATAGGAAGCGAAGGAGAGGGAATGAGAGATGTTGTCCGTAAGGAATGCGACTTCCTGCTTTCTATTCCTATGGCGGGCAATGTAAACAGCCTTAATGCTGCCGTTGCTGCCGGTGTAGTTATCTATGAAGCGGTAAAGGGAAGACGCGGATAAGATGAACACTGGTATTCGGAAAGGAATGGCGACGCTCTCGGCTGTGATATTGTTCGCAGGTGCCGTCGGCTGTTCTGCCGTAAGGGGTGCTGCCCGTAAGGCTTCCGATGCTTATATTGATTCGCTTCTGAGACTCGATGTTGCAGCATGTGACGCACTTTGCTTTGACGGTGATTCAGGACTTGATGATTATATGATCCTCGATTACAAGAACAGAGCAGTTAATTACATTCTCACATCGACTCACTACAGATTCGAACCACTGTTGTCAGGACAAGGCGAAGACGGAACTTTGGAAGCGGTTTATACGCTCGTAATGCCTAATATCAATGCATCCATAGAAGCTAATCCGACTACGTTCGATGAGTTTATCAACAACCTCAACACGATGGGAAAGACCGACGTAACGGTCAAGGTCGTTCTTAAGAAGGTCGACGGTGAATGGCTCGTTATGAATTCGGATAAGATAGCGGATGATCTTTACGGATCTCTTTTCTTCCCGGGATACGAATTCATACTGGACGGTGATTCCATACTGTGCGACGGAACCTGGACAAGTTCTAACGAGGACGGAAGCTTCCTCGATTGTGAGCAGATAAGCTGTCACTATTCGTTTACTGACGAATATATGTCTTCGGGAATCGAACTTGATCTGTCGTATGAGTACTACAGAAATGATGAGCTCATTTATGAGGGAACTCCTGTCTATGATGAAGACGGTCAGGGATTGTCTTTCCCTCTTAATATCGCGGATACGAATCTTAACTTCGATGTGCTCCCTGAATTTGATTACAGACTCGTTGTGCTGAATTCGGGATTCCATTTCTTCGAGGATCATCAACAGTGTACGATTAACCCTCTGTTATTCCCCGACGGTATGGCGGTCGAGAGTATCGTATGGCAGTACACTGACAGATCCGGAATCTATTTCAACTGTGATGAGATAGTCGCGAAGGTATGGATAGATTCGAGATATCTTGATTCCGGAAGACCGCTTGATCTTACATTCGATGTATTCCGCGACGGTGAGCTCATTATGAGCGGCGGAACGGCTGATATTTATGATGGCGTGGCTCTGTGTACTTATACGGGAAGCGCTCTTGAGACCGGAAATTATTCGATCAACGTCTATAACAACGGTGTGTTCGCAGGAGGGTCCATCGCGAGCGTTATACTTAATCTCGATCCTGCAGATTATACCGAACTTACAGTTCCGGATAGTGTGACGGATTCCAACACCGATGAAGATGCCGAACTCGAGATCTTCTCCGGAAGTTCCAATGCTATCGATGTTATCGAGGATTATTCCGAAGTTGATTTCACGAACACCAATATCAGCATGAACATCTTCGAGAGCAGGATAGATCAGGTGCTCGCATCAGGTGAAGATGCCCCCGATATCATCATCTGCGATATCAACTATGCAAGGCATTATGCATTAAGCGATATGACGATTCCTCTTAACGATATCGGAATCTCATATCAGGAACTTCAGTATATGTACGAATACACTTTCTCTCTTACGACCGACGAGGACTCAGTCATCAAGGGCGTAACATGGGAAGTAACTCCCGGTGCCGTTTACTACTACAGAAGCGCCATGATGAGTGAACTCGGTGTCAGCGAGCCCGGTGAAGTAGCTCCGCTTTTCGAGTCGTGGGATGCTGTGCTGAATACGGCACAGGCTGTAAATGAATCTTCCGGCGGAACACGTAATCTCATCTCCTGTCCTGCCGATATCCAGGATGCGTATATCAACGGCAGGGACGAGAGCTGGTTCGGAAGCGACGGCAACCTACAGACTCCCGAGTACATGGCGGACTATTTGCCGCTTCTTGATGCACTTACGAACGACGGACTGACTTCCGATGTGTCTAGATGGAGCTCACAGTGGTCCGTAAGGCTGTCGAACAGAACAGGCATCGCATACTTCGGTACGATGAGATTCGGTGAGTTGTTCTTAAGACCCAATCATTCCGGTGACTGGGGTATCGTCGCTCCGCCGCATAATTACTATGACGGCGGTAACTATATCTTCGTAACTTCTTACTGCGATATGGAATCTTCGGCGGCAAGGTTTATCAGAAACGTCGCGATCAATGAAGACAATCTTTATGAGATGGCAGACGACGGCATAACTGTAAATAATATAAGCGTGATGATGACGTGTGCCCAGGATGATGCTTACTGCGAAGCCTGGCTCGGAGGACAGAACCCGTTCCGTGTATTCTCACAGGTTGCCTGGGGTATTGACGCATCTGATATTTCGCCCTACGATAGTCTGATAGAGGACGAATTCATCGAATACGCTTCGGCTTATGCGGGCGGTGTATATTCGAATCCGCAGCTGGCGATCGATGCGTTCGAGGAATCGGCAGAAGAGGTGCTCTCATGAAGCGTTTATTGAAGAAAGCCAAAGTAATACTCATGTGTGCGGCTTTTATTACGTCT
>CAMNNN010000160.1 GCA_946545505.1 uncultured Clostridia bacterium | reverse complement strand
TAGGTAAGTGTTAAGTATATCCTTGATTTAAGAGACTTCCCGGGAAGTCCTTTCGAGAATCTCGTAACTCATGATGCTGATCAGGTTTTCAATGATCCGGAAGTTAAGGTAATGGTTGAAACTATCGGCGGTGCTCGTATCGCTTATGAGTATACGAAGCGTGCTTTGTCTCTGGGCAAGAGCGTTGTTACGTCCAATAAGGAACTCGTTGCAACACACGGTCCCGAGCTGATGGAGCTTGCCAGAAAGAATAACTGCATCTATCTGTATGAGGCAGCAGTAGGCGGCGGTATCCCAATCATCAGACCTCTGCACAGATGCCTTGCGGCTACCCGCGTAGTAAGGATCGCGGGTATCGTTAACGGTACGACGAACTATATCCTCACAAATATGAGAGATAACGGTGTTTCCTATGAGGAAGCGTTAAAGCAGGCTCAGGCAAATGGTTATGCAGAGGCTAATCCCACGGCAGACGTTGAAGGTATCGATGCACAGCGTAAGCTTTCCATCCTGTCTTCCATAGCACTCGACGGAACATATGTAGCTCCCTCTGAGATACAGACGGAAGGTATCTCGGGCTTGTCTCTTGATGATATTGAATTCGCAGCTAAGATCGGCTGTAAGGTTAAGCTTCTCGCTGTATTCAATAACGGCGATGAAGGCTCTTCATGCTATGTAGCTCCGCACTTTGTAAGACAGTCTTCTGTACTGTATCCGGTTGAGGATGTATTTAATGCCATCGTAGTTGAAGGTAATGCTCTCGGTGAGGCAATGTTCTATGGTCAGGGTGCGGGTAAGCTTCCTACAGCTTCAGCTGTAGTCGGAGATATCCTCGAGGCTGTAATGCCCGTAGAAGCAGGTGCTTATGCACACAACTGGTCTGTTCCTTCTAACGAGGGCCGCGTAACGATCCCTTATTCAGATGCCCAGGTTAAGATCGTGGTTAAGGCTCCGGCAGCTTTTGCAGAAGCTGTTAAGGCTGCATTCGCCTCATATGATACAGAAACAGCTCTTGAAGAAGATGAGTTCGCTCTCTTCGTAAGAGGAATCAAGCACGGTGAGATTGATCCGCTTACGGCCGGTATTCCGGGTGCTCAGTGGATGCATATGTACGAGTAAATATGAATAATAGACTCAAGGCTGCAGCTGTTGCTGCAGCCTTTTTGTTATCCGTTTTATCTGGCGCTTAAACGGTTCTTTAATTCTGAGAATATTCTGTCGTAATCCCTGTGCTTAGCATAAGGGAAGGCATTGAGTATACGGCCTACGCCATAATGTCTGTGACGTATAAGTGACACCTTGAGATTATCGTATTTATCCTGAAGTTCTTTTCTTCTAAGTTCAAGCGCCTCGAGGGATTCTTCGATTCTGTCCTGAGCCTCAGCCTTGGCAAGAGAAGCCTGTACCGCAGTTGTCTGAGCCTTCTGAAGAGTGTTAAGAGAAGTGTTGCCGATGCGCTCTGTCATCTTGTCACTGACATTCTTTATAGATTCGGAGATACGGTCGAGCTCTTCGAGCTTCTTGTTAAGTCCGATAAGGGTAAGAGCGGTTACAACAGTATCGGTGATAAACACAAGGTATAATGCCACCATGACCGGCCAGCCGAACTTAGGAGGTATGGCGGCTGAGGTGCAGTTGTAGATGAATACATGCACGAGCTTTATTACGAATACTACGGCAAGTCCCCATATGATGGAGAAGCCTAAGCAGATATATCCGTTGAGATTAAGCGGCATAGAACTGTAGTCCCACCATCTTGCATGGAAGAACTTATCGAGAATGAATCCTGCTATCAGCTCGATCAGAGTAGTGAAGACAAGGCCTTCCAGAAAAACGATGAAGGTGTTGTCAGATCCCACGAGATTATAGATAAGAAGGACGCAGATCATGCCGAATCCGTAGACCGGGCATATCGGACCGTTAAGGAATCCTCTGTTTATGATCTTTCCGCCGACAACTACGTGGAATACTACTTCGATGACCCAGCCCAGAAACGAATAGATCAGGAAGAAACAGCAGATATCATAAGGAGTCAGACTCATATCTGATTATCGGAATACCTCTTATACAGATCGGAGATCTCATTCATATCCTGATTCATGCGGATCTGAAGCTTGGAGATCTCCTTAAGGTCTTTAGCCTCAAGTGAGTTCTTGATGTGACTGAAGATAGATGTTCTCTCGCTCGTATCCTTAGCAAGGTTGAGCTTGATAGTCTCGATGTCAGACCAGAATCCGTCATCAACGGGGTTCGAGTCTGTATGCTTCTTCACATATCCGCGAAGTGTAGTCAGGTTGTTAGGGATGATCCTGTCTGACAGCTCATACTGCCATCTGTCGAGCATGGCGTGCGAGTAGGAGGAGAGGATCTTATCGTTAAATACATTGCCTGCGCACAGAATCTCCGCGGTGCCGTCAGCTTCAAGGAAGTTCTTGAGTGAGTCATAGACGGTAGCAGGAGGAGTACCGAAGAGTCTGTCTCTCTCGTAGTCGTCCATGGTCTCGAAAATATCTTCCTCACATCTGTAGAGACGGTCCTTCTCGAGGTAGTCTGCAGGCTCGCCGTAAGGCTTGGTGAATTCAGCCTCAAGTTCCTTAATGCTCTTGCCTGTCTTCAATACATAATCGATACCGTCGAGCATGCACTGGTAGATGGCGGAAAGGCAAAGGTAAGTATTAGTGTGTGGGTTAGGGGAACGCAGCTCGAATCTTGTTGCCTTGGAATTCTCCATAGAGCGTACAAGACCTAAGAGTACCGAACGGTTACGTGAGGGCGTAAGCACATCCATTCCGAGGGAAGCTACAGCGTGTGTAGGAGCCTCGAATCCGGGCTGCAGTCTGTTGAATGCGTCTGTAGTAGCAGATACGAAGGGGTTTATTAAATTGTAGTTTTTCATGATACCCATGAGAGAGCCCCATCCGATACGGGAAAGATACTCTTTCGTAAGGTCTGTGGGAGCAAAGAGGTTAACTCTCTTGCCGTTCTTGAGGAAAGCTACCGCATTGACGTGTGTGTGCTCGCCGGAGCCGGCAACACCAGAGATAGGCTTGGCATCGAATCTTACGCTCAAGCCGTGCATACGGAAGATCTCTTTGATAAGGATACGTGCCGTAAGTTCGTAATCAGCACCCTGGAGTGCGTCTGAATATCTCCAGTCAACTTCCAGCTGCTCCATGATGGAATGGAAATCACCTGAAGATGTGACAGCGGCCTTAACACCGCCGACTTCCTTATGACCCATCTCAGGGTTGAATCCGTACTGGTCGAGAATGAGGATAACCTGTTCGAGAGCAGTTCTTACAACTCCCTTGGTACGCTTCCAGTATGACTCCTTAAGAACCTGAGAGATGGAAAGCTGCTCTGTGGCGATCTTCTCATCAGGGGAGTTTACCCAGAACTCAAGCTCCGTAGCCATGATAAGAGTTATCTTCTCGAGGTCTTCGGGCTCGAAGCCGCATTCCTCGCACAATTCCTTGTCGGACTCGAGGTAAGCCTTCAGTCTGGATTCGAAGTAATCGGCAGATCTCTTAAGAACTGATCTGGAGCAGACTGCCTCGCCGTTGTGGTAGAGGTAGGAGGGAATTCTGAGTGTACCGACGGGAAGACCGGTCTTCATGTCGATGTGCTCGTAATTGTAGTCTATGTACCAAACGACATCGGAGTCGGGTACGAGATCGACCTTACCGTCGTTTAATGTTGCAATTCCGGGGAGAACTACGGATGAACCGTCTGTCTGAACCGCCTGTCCGTCGAGGTAATTCTGGAGATTATCATGGAAATCTGCGATCGGGATCCTCTCGTCGGTATCGTTTCCTGCAAGATCAACTGCTGCGAGGGAAACGAACTTGATCTCGGGATGAGCCTCAAGAATTCCGGTGATATCGGCAACAGAGTGCCTCTCAGGCGGAATAATACAGAGTAAATCAGGGTTTACTTTAAACTCGGTCATATAAGTGTCGTCCTTCCTATTACTAGTGAAAATTCTAACACACATTATTATTATTTGAACTTGTTTTTAAGGTGACATTGTTGCAAAATTTATCTCATGACAAGTACGATTTTTGATGTATTCAGGATAGATAAGCTTGGTAGGGGAATATTCTCTAAAATTCTTTTTACTTTCGCTCTTCTTATCGGCATGTCCGTGTATGTATTCCCCTTAGGTGATACT
>CAMNNN010000159.1 GCA_946545505.1 uncultured Clostridia bacterium | reverse complement strand
CGCATATTGTGAGCGGAGAGTGGAAGGACAGACTTCGGCCCGTCCTCCTGAATTCATGGGAGGCGTCATACTTTAACATCAGCGAGAGTAAACTTCTGCGCCTGGCACGACAGGCTAAGCATGCCGGCGTCGAATTATTCGTTATGGATGACGGATGGTTCAAGGGAAGGAACGATGATACATCTTCGCTTGGCGATTGGGTGCCTGATAAGAAAAAGCTTCCTCACGGCGTAAAAGGCATCTGTGACAAGATAAGAAAGCTCGGTCTTGAGTTCGGCATATGGGTGGAGCCCGAGATGGTAAATGAGAACTCTGATCTTTACCGCGAGCATCCCGAATGGGCTATGCGTGTCCCTGGGAAAACTCATTCTACAGGCCGTAATCAGATGCTTCTTGACCTGACACGTACCGAGGTTCAGGACTATGTGATCTCTGCGATGTCGGACGTGTTCTCTTCTGCTCAGATCTCATATGTTAAGTGGGACTACAACCGTAACTTTACGGATGTATATTCCTCTTCTTTGCCTGCTGACAGACAGGGCGAAGTTGCTCACAGATATATCCTCGGCCTGTACCGCGTCATGAGTGAACTTACGAAGAAGTTTCCGCATATCCTTTTCGAAGGGTGTGCTTCCGGAGGCAACAGATTTGACTTAGGGATACTCTCGTACTTCCCGCAGATCTGGGCTTCCGATGACACCGATGCATACCAGAGAGGTATTATCCAGAACGGGTATTCTTATGGCTACCCGCAGTCGTGCTATACATGCCATGTATCCGATGTTCCCAATCACCAGACTTTACGTGTGACACCTCTTGATACGAGATTCAATGTCGCAGCTTTCGGCGTATGCGGATATGAGTGCAACCTGTGCGATATGAGTAAATCGGAGCTTAACGAGATTAGAAGCCAGATAGAGTTCTATAAGGCGAACAGATCTTTTATGCAGTACGGGCGCTTTTGGCGAAAGACCTCATTCGATGACGGTGATGTTTTGTCCTGGACCATAAGTTCGAAGGACGGGTCGGAGGCAGTGTCTCTGCTGATGCAAGGTCTTGCCGTGCCGAACACTCATCAGAATGTACTTTATCCGAGTGGGCTTAATGAAGATGTTAAGTACCATATAGAGAACCGTGCGCTGTCTTATGATGTGCGGATCATGGGCGGACTTATCAATACCGCCACGCCGTTCCATGTAAGGCCCGGAGGATTCATCCACAGCGTTATTGCCAAGTTCATGAGGATGAATTACGAGAAGGAATCACATGAGATGTACGGCGATGCGATGATGTATGCGGGCGTTCATATTAAGCCCAAGTTCGCGGCTCTCGGAATGAATGAGAATACGAGACTGTTTCCTGACTTCGGTTCGAGGATCTATAAGATAAGGGAAGCCGGCTGATTCAGCTGATATTGTTTACAGGACCGACCGCAATGTAGTTGTTGATGATAGCGTGAAGATCGGTTCCTTCCGTGGCGTTCCAGTTTCTTCCTGCAACTTCGGTGAGGATGAATGATCCGTCGTCCTGCTTTACTGCGGTTATTTCGTCATTATAAAAATCGTCCTTGGAAACTCTCAGATCATGGAGGATGCCCTTGCATTCAGAGGGGGTGCACTCAGGGAAGTTGATGTTCCATACCTGATCCTTGCCCAGAGGCTTATGTATATATTCTTCAAGGAGCCCGGGAAGGTAAAGATCTGCAAGCTCCATATAATCGAGATTTCCTATCGAGACTGCAATGGCCTGTATGCCGTAGAAAGCAGCCTCGAATGCAGCACCTACAGTTCCGGAATACTGAATGTCGGAGGCCATGTTAAAGCCGTTGTTGATACCGGAGAGTACCACGTCAGGCTTCGGATCCATTACCTTGATGACGCCGACTCTGACACAGTCTGCAGGTGTGCCGCTTAACGAATAAGCTTTTACGCCTTCGATACCGAAGTTGTTTTCTCTTAATATGAGAGGTTTGCCGAATGTGGACTGATGGGATGCTGCGCTTCTTTGCCCGTCAGGTGCGATTACCGTGACCTCACCGAATCTGCGTGCGATCTGAACGAGCTTTCTTATACCGGGGGCGTTAATGCCGTCGTCATTGGTAATTAGAATATGCATACTTAACCATTATACCATTTTATTACTACAGAGTTTTCTCTGAAGCCAAGAAGCAGGATAAGCTTATCAGGCAGAAACAGGAAAACCACAAAGAAGAATAAGGATATGCAAAGTCCCGTTATCAGGTACGGCGTGCGGTAGGTAAATTCCACCGTGTGCTCGCCCTGCGTGACGGGGATAGCCATGAATCCGATATTGGCCTTGATGATATCTGTCTGTTCTCCGTCAACTTCGGCTCTCCAACCGTCGGAGTAAGGTACTGCAAGATAAAGGTAATTATCCTGATCTGCATCCGCGTTGATGTGTATATGGTTGCCGTCAAGCTCATAAGTGACGTTGTTCATATCTGCGTGGCCGTAGAAAGCGTTCATGGCCGCATCAAGCTGATCGGCGCTCCTGGTGTAGATCCTTAGGTCATTTAATGTATAGTTTCCTTCGAGGAAGACAAGCCTGACCGAATCAACAGGCTGACTTACGAAGCCGTAATTGATCAGGAATGTATCCTTATTGTGATAGTACATATTATTGATGCTTGTCTGTCCTTCAATCGTATCGATGACGCACGGTTCCCCGTCAGACTCGAGAACTGCGGATACGACAAAATACCTGTCTGCATCTATGCCATCAAGATATACGCTTATCTCGCTGTCGCTGACAGAATCAAATGACAGGGTAATGCTGTCGCCCGTATGAGCGGAGAATGTGTTCGCTCCCGTCTGCTCTATTCCGTCCGACAAAGATATCTCATAATCAACATCCGTATGCTGCGGGGGTAGAGAAGAAGTTGAAGTGACTTCGTCAAGCACACAGTAATTCATCATGATCTCTTCGATGTCGATCGGATCGGCATTGCTGATTGAAGAAGATGATACAGCATCATCATAAAACCAGATCATCGATGTGCCGGATGCTGAACGGTAGACCGAGTAATCCTCATCCGATCTTACGTACTCATAAGAGTAAGGGGGAAGAAGAGTATAGTCGTGCTTATTCTCGACAGATACGAAGCTCGTTCCGTTCATAAGCTCGAGGAAGTTTCTTCCTCTGATGCCGTTGACCATATAGCCGATGGAATTGATATTTACGGCGAGTTTGTCGTAATATCTGTCGACATCATTGTTGTAGTTGCTGTTGTAGAAATCGTAGCTGTTGATATCAAGAAGCATCGATGAATTAAGAGGAACATCGTCGATATAGTAAGGAAGGAAATCGAATCTGGTGTTCTTAAGAGCTTCTCTCTCATCATCATTAAGAAGATCAAGTCCGTTGCTGTTAAGAAGATAATCGTAGCTTTTGCCAAACTCCATCTCGGTCCCTATGAGGTAATTTTGAATATGAGCATAACTTAGAAGAACACATGTAATTAGAACTGTGATCATAAGAGCCGTATGCTTCTTATTCTCTTTGCCGGACATCTCGCTTATGACTGACAGCATGCCCGTCATAATTAGACACGATACGCCTGAGATTACACCGTTGATGTCGGATAATAATGCGGTGATAAGAAGGTAAAGAACCGAGGCTCCGACGAGTATCAGACGGGTGTTCTTCTTAAGGCTGAATATATTCCCGTATTTTGAAGCAGTGATGAAGGCAACAAGGAAAATATAACCGAATACAAACCTTCCCGTCGGGAATGTAAATCCGTTAAAGACAGAGCCGATAATGGGGAAGAATAAAGACAGTGTATATACGATAAACAGCGCCTTGAGAAGTGTATCTTTCTTCTTCTCCGAGAACAGTAATACCAATGCGATAAGTGCGACCGGTGATACACCCCAGAATCCTTCATGTGCGATATTCGTTATAGAGAATGAGTAAAGGATATATGCTTTAAGTACATCAAATGAGAAGATGACGGTATCCCACTTAACACTCAGTCTGTCGAGACCGGACAGATTGATCATCGCCGGAAGCTGGAGTCCGATACCGATGCCGAGGCCTATTACCGTGAAAAGCACGAAGCGCCCGAGAAGCCGCGGCAGGGAATCCTGGCGCAGTGTGGTGCAGATGAATCTTATGATGCAGTACATAAGAACCATAAGTCCCATCATGTAAGTGAAGTAGTAAGAGTTAACTACGGTCAGAGCAAGTAT
>CAMNNN010000158.1 GCA_946545505.1 uncultured Clostridia bacterium | reverse complement strand
TGCTGTTCTCCGTCTCGAAAAGCTTCTCCCACTGCTCCATCGTGATCTTACTCGGGGAGATCGTGGTGTCTACGCCGAGAGTAAGCTTCGTGATCTCATCATCTGAGAAAGCATCTCTGTACTCACCCGTAGGGTCGATGATAAGAGCCTTACGCTTAGTGGCGATGAGCTTATCGAGGATGGCAAGAGCCGTTGTGGACTTACCGGAGTTAGTAGCACCGATACAAAGAAGGTGACGGTTGAACAATGTACTGGGCTTAAGAGAAACGCTTGCCTCTGCTCTGTTAAGGAATGTAGCGAACGGAGGGAGCGGCTCTTCCTGCTCATGACCGAACTCGAGAGAGTGCAGGAACAGTTCATAAACTTCGTTAGTAGCGAGATAAACCTTATCCGTGATACCGAGTGTCTTAAATCCTGCAAGCTCGAACTTATCAGATTCGGGGGTCATGAGTGCGATAGTGTCGATACTGATCTCGTGGTAATCGTTGGGCTTCTCATCAGCTGTGGAGGACATCTCGAAGATGTTCTTACGTGATGCCTTGTTCTCGAAGACCTCTCCGAGGAAGATGCCGACCGTCGAATCGATTACTACGAAGTTGTTGATAGTATTGGCTCTGAATGAACTTGTAAACTTACTTCTGTCGGTGATCAGGGAGAGATTGTCTATCTGAGCGATAGAGCAGCTTCTGTAAACCTGAGTAACCTGACCAAGATAGTAATCGTTGAGATTGAGACCGGAATAGAGAGATTCTAGTGTCATTTATTGCCCCCGTGACATTGTATTAAGGGACGCGAAGCCCCTATAGTGATTATAAATTGCCCGCCAATGGAAATGGTTACTATTATGTAAAGAACCGATAAACCATATATCAACTTAAGCACTTAATAATAACGCGTGTATTAGATTTAAATCAAGATGATAACTTATCAATTTTCCTTTACTCCATCGCGGTAAAAATTCCAGATCGCCAGGAAAGTAAGGAATACCACAGACGCCGTGAAAATAACGGCTTTAATGACTGAGAAGCCGGCCATCGGGCCTGAAGTGTCGCTTTTATGCAATAGAACACCGCCGGTGAAAGGAGGTCAAAAGCCGGCGGTGTGAAACGGAAACTCATATATGGAGGTACAACTATCCTTTTGTAGCTTTATGATAGCAGAACCCCGGCAAGCATGAGGGAGATTAATGGGACTGATGCTTAGTGAATGTACCCACAGCAGTGTCATTATGGAGCAGATGGTAGAGTACATGGGTACATTACGCGTTTTTTCGACCGTTTGTACCCCTATCAGTGTGTTTTTTACGCGAATGGTAAGCGGTGTGGGTACGATCAAAAATCCCGGGACATCAATCCCGGGATTATCAAGTCATTTAAAACAACAAACTGACTTATCAGGAGTTATAAGTCTCAGTAATCTCCTTACATGTTTTCAGGAAGTCGATGGTTACCTTACGCAGGCTGTAGGACAGGTGGCGGAGGATTAATGCGACCTTGATGGGGTTAGCCTGGTACAGGGACTCGAGATCTTCGTTGTAGATGACCTCTACCTTCGTCTCTTCAGACTCCGCGACTGCCGTGACAAGTCTCTTCTCGCCTACCATGAGGCCCATCTCACCGAAAAGCGCGATGGCATTGAGCTCGGCTGTCTTGACTTCGTTCTTCTCGTGATAATTGTTATAAAGACCGACTTTACCGTTCTTCAGGATGTACATACCCATGCCGGGTTCGCCTTCCTTGAAGAAGATCTTACCCTGTGTGAATGTCTCCGTCTTGCCGGAATTATCATCTCTGAATTCAGCGAATGACTCGTTCAGCGGGTCCTCACCGGGATCGGCGATCTTATTCTTGTTATTGTTATAAGCATCGATATGCTTCTTGATCTTGGAGAACAGAGACTTTCTCTTCTTCTCATCTTCCTCGCGAAGCTCCTTGAGCAATGCGACTGAATCGTTGTAGTCCTTCGTCATGGACTCCACTCTGGAACCTAAGTGCTTCATGAGTTCGACGATCTGTTCGGGGTACTCCGTGAAGAAAGAATTCAGCTCATTCTCGGGGATCTCGAGGACAGTAACTGTTCCGATAGCGACGACCGTCGCACTTCTGGGATACTCCTCGATGATAGCCATCTCACCGAAATACTCACCCTTCTCGAGAACTGCGATACGGAGCGGATCACCTTTGCCGTAATTGGCATATACGCCGACCTTACCGTTAAGTATCTGGAAAAAACTATTGCCGATGTCGCCTTCCTTAACGATTACTTCACCCTGGCGGAACGTCTTCTCAGCTAAACTCATATTGCAAACCCCTTCCCGATTACTATTAGAAAAAATAAAACACTTACATTAATAAGCAACATACATATTATAACCGATTGGAAAGAAAATTTTATGATTTCGGACAGAGTTTAACCAATAGTTCAAACTTGTGGATTCTCGAGGCTCATCTTCTCGAGGAACTCAGCCGCATCATCGATTGCTTCGTCCGTGTCGCTGCCGACATCAACGTTGACAGGCGGGCGCTTGAACAGGATATCGTACATGACGGGAACGATATACAGCGTCATGAACGTCGCATACAGAAGTCCGCCTGCAATAACGATGGACATGCCTCTTCCAAGCTGGGACGACATACCTGTACCGAAGATCATCATGGACATGGCAAGGATAGTCGTCAGCGCCGTCATGAGGATAGGTCTCATTCTTGTCTGGCCGGTCGCGACGAGGGCCTCACGTCTCTCAAGTCCGCCGATTCTTAGCTGGTTCGTGTAGTCGACGAATACGATACCGTTGTTAACTACGGTACCCATGAGGATAACGAAACCGAGCATCGACAGCATCGACAGCTGCTCTCCTGCGATAAGAAGTCCGATCATACCGCCCGTGAATGCGAGAGGGATGGTAAACAGGATAATAAACGGTGACAGGAGGCTCTGGAACTGAGCTACCATTACGAGGTAGATGAACAGCAATGCGAGCGCCGCCATCTCGAGCATCTGCTTAACGAGGTCGTTGACCTGCTCCGACTCACCGGAGATCTCGACTGAATATCCGTCAGGAAGCGTTCTGCTGAACTCTTCGATCTTAGGCTCGAGGCTTCTCGATACGAGCGCCGCGTTATATCCTTCAGCCATCGATGAGCTTACTGTGACATATCTTACGAGGTTCTCCCTGTTGATGGATGCGGAAGTCTCAGTCTCCACGATAGTCGCGAACTCAGAGAGCGTGTGTACATTGGACTCTTCTTCCTCTTCGGTCTCTTCCGCCTCTGCCGCTGTATCTTCATTCTCCGAAGACTCCTCATCAGCAGCACCGCCGAACATAGCCGCCAGCGAATCAAAAGATCCTGAAGATGCGCCTGCGAACGAAACGGAAGATGCATCCGGCATACCGCCGCCCGACATAGCCGCCATATCGACTGCTTCGAACTCGATATCCATCAGGTTCTCACGCGTCAGCTCGTCCGTGTTATCTACAATACTTACTGTCATATCAGTGCCGTCAACAGTGATGTTAACAGCATCCACCGTTGAAGACGTGTGACTCGCGATACCCGCATAGATCTGCGCTACCGTAAGTCCGTACTCCATCGCCTTGTCGCGGTCGATAACGACCTGCAGCGTAGGTTCACCGTCAGCGAAACTGTCAGTAACATCAATAATTCCGGGCTCTGACGCGAGAATTGCTCCCACATCCTCACTGATAGCGCGGAGCTGCTCATAATCGTTACCCGATACGATAACACTGATACCGGAGCTGCCCGTCAGCATGGACGAGTCGCCCATGGCACTTGAAGTGGATACATTTACTTCGCATCCGGAGTCAGCCGTAGCAGCCTCGATAGCTTCAGATATCCTCGCCATCTGATCGTGGGACGCATTCTCGGGTGCGAGCGCATAACACATATACTGACCATAGCTGTCAGAGGACATGCCCGACATGAGGAAGCTCGAAGAACTTCCGGCATCCATGATACCTAAGTCCTCTACGCCGTCGACGGACAGGATCATATCCATGATCTCATCCACCTTCGCGTAAGACTCCTCGCGTGTCATCTCCTCGGGAGTAGTGATATCGATTGAGATCTCGTTCGTGGTGATCTCGGGAATATAGATGATACCCGTCCTGAACAACATGACGACGGCAAACGCGAGCAAGCCGACCGAGACCGCGAGCGGCGCTGCCTTGTGCTTCAGGCACCACCTTAGGGACTTGCCGTAAACATCAAGCA